>CAZPNB010000203.1:0-3183 GCA_964587305.1 uncultured Spirochaetales bacterium
GCCCGCCGAGATCACCGTCACCGCGACTCCGGTGACGAGCACGGCGCAGAAGACCAGGACGATGATGCGGGTCGGCAGGCTGGCGAAGCGCAGTCGCAACGCCCCGCCCAGCCGGGAGAACGCCCTCGTTTCCTCGGCTTCGGCCACCACGCGCGTCCCCCCGCGATCCGGATCGGCCGGGGAGCGCCCTCTCTTGAGTGAATCGGTGGATGTTTCAGGTACTTGGAGCGCGCTTGCGCGCATGGATCGCGCGTGCGACGTCGCGGTCGGTCTCGCGCCGGCGGATCGCCTCGCGCTTGTCGTAGAGGCGCTTGCCGCGCGCCAGCCCCAGCTCCACCTTGGCGCGCCCGTTCTTCCAATAGAGCCGCAGCGGCACGAGCGTTAGACCGCGTTCGGCCAGCTTCCCGCCCAGCCGGCGGATCTCGCGCCGGTGGAGCAAGAGGCGCCGGTCGCGGCGCGGGTCGGCGTTCTCCCGTCCAGCCTGCTCGTAGGGGGAGATGTGCAGGTGGACCAGCAGCGCCTCGCCGCGCCGCACCGTCGCATAGGCGTCGGCCAGGTTGGCGCGACCCTGACGCAGCGACTTCACCTCGGGGCCCAGGAGCGCCAATCCCGCCTCGATCGTCTCGAGGATCTCGTACTCGAAGTGCGCCCGGCGGTTCGTCGCGATGACGTCCGATTGCTGCGACTGCTGCGGCTTCGCCACGACGCAACAGGGTAGCGGCGCGCTGGCGCGGGGCTTCGGCTCAGGAACTCACCAACACAGGCGAAGGCCCGCGGATCTCGCGCGGCGCATTGCGGTGGTCAACGAAGACGCGGATGCCCTCGAAGCCGCGACAAGCGGCGTCGTCGAGCTGTACGTAGCTGCAGATGATCACGAGGTCGTGCGGCTTGACGAGGTGCGCGGCGGCGCCGTTCACGCAGATCTCGCCAGAGCCGCGCTCCGCTGGGATCACGTAGGTCGAGAGCCGGTGGCCGTTGGTGACGTCGAGCACGTCGACCTGCTCGTACGGCAGCAGGTCGGCGGCCTCGAGCAGGTCGGCATCGATCGAGATGCTGCCCTCGTACTCCACGTTGGCCTCGGTGACCGTGGCGCGGTGGATCTTGGACTTGAGCATGGTTCGCATCATGAGGGGGCTCCTCTTCGCAACTGCGGGCGCAGTACGCGGTTGTCGATCAGTCGCACCGATCGGCCGTCGCCACCGGGTGGCGGGCGCATGATCACGGCCAGCGCGAGCAGCGTCGGGCTGTCGAGCTGCGCCGGGGCGGTCGCCAACGTCACCGGATCGCGCAGCTCGGCGTAGTCGATTTCGGCGCGCGGCGCCGCTGCGATCTCCGCTCGCACCAGTGCCTGCACGCGCGCGCCGTCTCGCTCACCGGAGACGACCGCCGCCTCGGCAGCGTCGAGCGCACGCACCAGCACGATCGCCTGTCGGCGCGCGTCCGCATCGAGGTTGCGGTTTCGGCTCGACAGCGCGAGCCCGTCGGGTTCGCGCAGCGTCGGCGCGCCGATGATCTCGACATCCAGCAGCAGGTCGCGGGCCATGCGCCGGATCACCGCGAGCTGCTGGAAGTCCTTCTCGCCGAACACCGCGACGTGCGGCTTCGCGGCGATCAAGAGCTTCGCCACCACGGTGGCGACGCCGCGGAAGTGGCCGGGCCGCGCCGCTCCGCACAGCGGCTGCGACAGCGCGCCCACCAGGACGGTCGTGTCGGCGCCGTCGGGATAGATCTCCGCCGCGTCGGGCGCGAACACGACGTCGACCCCGGCGTCGCGGCACGTGGCGAGATCCGCGGCGAGCGTGCGCGGATAGCCCGCGAGGTCGTGCGGGTCGTTGAACTGGCTGGGGTTCACGAAGATCGAGACCCAGACCCGGTCGGCGCGCTGCCGCGCGACCTTCACCAGCGACACGTGCCCCGCGTGGAGCGCGCCCATGGTCGGAACCAGCGCGATCCGTCTGCCCGCGGCGCGCTCCGCGTCAGCGCGCGCCTGGAGATCTTGTACGGTGTCGATGCGCTCCATGCTCTCGGCTCGGCCTAGCGGTAGGAGTGCTCCGGATCGGGGAACTTGCGTTCGCGGACCTCTTCCGCGAAGCGGCGGGCCGCCTGCGCCACCGTGACCCCGACGCCCGCGTACTGCTTCACGAAGCTCGGCGTCCAGTCCGCGAGCCCGAGCATGTCGTGCATCACGAGCACCTGGCCGTCGCAGTCGACGCCGGCTCCGATCCCGATCGTCGGGATCGAGAGCTCCTGCGTGATCGCCCGCGCGAGCTCGGCCGGCATGCCCTCGAGCACGACGGCGAACGCGCCCGCTTCCTGGACGGCGTGGGCGTCCCGCGCTACGCGGCGCGCGCCATCCTCGGAGCGGCCCTGCACGCGGTGGCCGCCCATCCGGTGGATCGCCTGCGGCGTGAGGCCGACGTGGCCCATCACCGGGATCTCGGCGGTGACGATGCGCTCGATCGTGGCCGCCATCGCGGTTCCCCCCTCGAGCTTCACCGCGTGCGCGCCGCCTTCCTTGATGCACCGCACCGAGTTGCGAAGCGCCTCCTCGGGCGAGATCTGGAAGGTGCCGAACGGCAGGTCCGCCACCACCAGCGCGCGCGACGCCGCGCGGGCGACCAGGCGCGTGTGGTAGATCGTCTCCTCGAGCGTCACTGGCAGCGTCGTGTCCTGGCCCTGCACGACGTTGCCGAGCGAGTCGCCGACCAGCAGCACGTCGATACCGGCGGTGTCGAAGATCCGGGCGAACGTGAAGTCGTAGGCGGTGAGCATCGCGATCGGCTCCCCGCGGCCTTTGCGCCGCAGCAGCGAGGGAACCGTCACGCGGTGCTCGCGTGCGGATTTCAGCGTGACGGTGGACATCGTGTCCTCCGATCGCCGACCTGTCGCTCTGCACCGGAGAAACAAAAACGCGCCGTCCCGGATGGATCCGGAGGCGCGGCCGGTGCTCGTGCCGTTGGGGTCCGTTGAAGCGCGCCCGGACTCCGCTGGCGCGAACTCGCCTGCTTGCTGCCCCCGTCTCGGTCCCTGAGAGGTGCCTGGATCGGCTCCCGGAAGGATCCGAGCGTTGTACTGGGCTGGGCGAGGCGTATCTCTGTCTTCCTGGCGCTCGACGCTCAGGACGGGGGTTTCGGCTCGTCGATGAGGATCGCGACTTGCGATTCCCCTCCGAGCCGGCCCTGA
>CAZPNB010000204.1:0-7190 GCA_964587305.1 uncultured Spirochaetales bacterium
CGGTCACCGCGCCTCCGAAGCGCGCATGCCGCGCGATGCCCTGCAGGCGAAATGAAGGCCACACGAAAGTACCCAGCCCGACGTAGAGCGTCGTGCGCAGCACGCCACCTGCGATGCTCCCGAATACCAGCGCCCAGACTCCGGCTTCGAGCCACGCCAGCGTGAGCGTGACCATGCTGCCGACCAGTGTGGTGGCGATCTCGATGCCGGCCAGGAGCTTGAATTGCATCTCCCGGTAGGCGATCGAGTACGGCACGGCTTCGATCGCATTCAGCACGAACTGAAGCGCCAGTACGCGAATGACGTCGGTGAGACGTGCATCGCCGAGCAGGCTCGCGAATGGCTCCGCTCCGACGACGACCAGCGCACCGCAGCCCATGTTGAGTGCCGCGAGCGCGCCTGCGAGGTGCGCCAGCTCCTGCCGGCTCACCGTCTTTGCCTGGATCAGCGATGCGCCGAGGCCGAACTCCGCGATGCCCGCGATGATGGAGATCATCACCATGCTCATCGCCATCAGGCCGTAGTCCTCCGGCGTGAGCAGACGGAACACGAGCAACGTCGCGGCCCAGCTGACGGCTTGCCCGGCGATTTTCGCGACGGTGCCCCACTTGAGACCCGCGGCCGCCTGGCGCTCGATGCTCAGAGGCTGCTCACCGGGCTCGTGATACGGGCCGCACGGACGCCGCGCAGCGGCGCAGACCCTCGCGGCCGCTCGTGGCGCAGGCCCGCCAGCGGAGCGCCCGGTCGCGAGTCGAGGCGACCTGTTCCCTGGTGGTCTACATTCATTTGGTACCGACATCAGGGGTGCGACCGCGGAATCCTGACGCAGGTCACGCGGGCATTCCAGTACCGAATCGAAAGTGTTCGCGTTCTACAGGGCTTGATTTTGTCATTCGACGCAGTAGCCGAAAGTTTCGCTCGTGAGATCGATCGAGCGATCCTGCAGAACGATTACGCGCGTGGCAGGGTCATCCTGGAACTGGCGCAGCGCGAGATTCCGTCGGGCCACTCCGTGCTCGACTACGGTTGTGGGCCCGGGCGCCTGAGTCTGCTGTTGGCGCGCGCAGGTTTTCGGGTGCGCGGGGTGGACATATCGGAAGGCATGCTCGCGCAGGCGCGCACGCTGGATCCGCGGGGGCTGGATCTCGAGTTCGGGTCCGTCGGGGAACCCGAGGAGATCCTGAAGCCGGACTCATGCGATGCCATCTTGTGCTCGAGCGTAATCGAATACGTCGTCGACCCCGACGAGATGCTGCGGCAGTTCCACGCCGCGCTGCGCAAATCGGGAGTGCTGATCATCAGTTACGCGAACAGATCGAGCCTGTGGCGAAAGTCCTGGGATCGTCGCACCAACCCCTTGGCTTGCCCTCACCACCATCTGTGGAGCTGGCGTGGATTCAGCGCCTTGCTGAGACGGAATGGCTTTCGCACGATGGGTGGGCCGACATTCTTCGAGTCGCCCTTCGACCTGCGACCGTGGGGGCGTTTGCTTCGTCGCGTTTCGCTCGTGGGTTCGCTAGGTCTGGTCGCCGCCCGGCCAGACCGCAGCCTGCCCGAGCCGCAGTCTGATCCTCGCTCGGTGGGGTGACCAGAGGCGCCGGCGCGGGTCACGCGGGATGGCTTCGTGGCTCGCGAAGCTGATGCGCGATCGCGCCGATTCTCGCCCTCACCTCGGAGTGGGTCGGCAGCGTGAGGATGCGGCTCGCGAGAAGCTCGGCACCGGGACAATGCGTCTCCCCCACGAGGTGCGGATGCAGCTTCTCGATCCGGGCCAGCGTCGACGGGTAGAGGGGAGATGCTCCGAGGGATCGAAGTGCGAGTAACGCCGCGTCCCGCGCCTCGGCACTCGGCGCCACCACACCCAGGCGCGGGTGCACGGCCGTCCCGCCAGGCGCCGCCACCAGCGGCCGATACGACGTGTCGCTGCGCAGCGCCCCGGCCAGCTCCAGCGCGACGGCGGTGCGTTGCCGGCTGCTGGCGGCGAGATCCGGCAGCAGCGCCCGCGCCAGGCAGAGCGCCGGTCCTGGGATCGGCCCCCGCGAGAAGCCCGGGTCGTACACCGTTTCACCGATCCCGAGCGCCGGAATCCTCGCGAGCAGTCCCAAGAGCAGCGGCCAGCGCGCGAGGTCGTAGGCCAGCGCGCGGAATGCAGCGGTGAACGGGCGGGCCGCAACCGGCGCGCGCTCCACAACGGCCGTCGGAGTCGTCGGCCACGCGAGCGCACCGCCGCCGAGGGCAGAGAGCGGCTTCGCGCGACCGAAGCTCAATACGCCGATCTCGCCGCGCCCGCCCACTGGGCCCTCGGGCGAGCGCGCGCCGAGTGCTTGAGCCGCATCATCGACGACCGCGACGCCCGCTGACCGCGCGATCGCCAGCACTTCGCGCAGGGGCTCGGCGATTCCGAACAGGTTCGCAACCACGACGGCGGCCGCCTTCTCGAGCGGGAGCTGCTCGAGGCTCTCGGGGTCGAGTCTTCCCGACTCGTCGACATCCACCAGACGCACCGAGAGTCCGGCAGCCACCACCGCGGCCGGAACCGAGAAGCAGACGTATGCGGGCACCACGACCTCTCGCCGGCCGCTGCGTTCGGCCAGGCACCCGAGTGCTATACGCAGCGCCTCGCGACCGGATGCGTGCAGCGAGATCTGTCGGGTTCCAAGCAGCTCCGCGAGGCCCGCGCACAGCTCGCCTTCCGCGTCGCCGTTGGAGAAGACACGACGCAGCGTGCGCAGCGGAATCGGAGAGCCCCCCGGCGCGAAGCGCTGGAGCGCCGGCGCGGGGCGTCGCAGCAGCGCCTGCGCGCCGGACCTCATCGCCGCGTCGGCTCCCACGTGACAGCCTTCCGACCGGAGAGGTGGTGCGCCCAGGCCACGAGCATCGACGCGTTCACGAGTATGAAGAAGCCCGCCACGCGGGCGACGAACCACCGCCGCGCGGGTCCGAAAATGAGCGCAAAGCCGCCGAGGGCGTAGAGGGCGACCTGGGCCGCCAGCAGTGCCGCCGCGGCGGAGCTGCCGCCCGCCGCGAAGGCGCTCGAAGCGAAGACCAGCAGCAGCGCGAAGGGCGAGGTGAAGCGGGCCAGCTTGTGGCCCCAGAGCGCCAGCGCGGCGCGCCCGTATCGCGGATGCAGCAATTCCCGGTAGGCCACCAGCACGGCGATTCCGCGGCGCACCGTCCGCACCTTGCGTTGCCACTCTGCCCGGGGATCGTCCACCGCGCGAAAGCTCGCGCGGGCGCGGGGCTCCGAGACGGCGCGCAAGCCTCGCCGTGCCGCTTCCAATGCGCTGCGGAAATCGCTCGCGAGCTCGCTGGGCCAGGGCGAGGCGAGATCGCGGCGAACCGCGAAGAAGGAGCCGGAGCAGCCGACGATCGTGGCGGCCTCGCTCTCGAGTCGGCGCAAAGCCATCTCGTAGCGCACATAGGCGCCTTCGCCGCCCTCCAGCGCCACGACGTCCTCGCTGCTGACGCAGCCGACCGTCGCGTCGGCAAAAGGGCGCGCGATCCAGAGCAATCCGTCCGGCTCGAGCTCGGCCGTGAGATCGGTGAAGACCAGGATCTCGCTTTTTGCCTCGGAGATCGCCCGCGCCTGGGCGGCCTCCTTGCCGCGCCGCTCCGGGCTCCGTACCAAGCGCACCCCGCGCTCGGCGAAGGACGCCGCGATCTCCTCCGTTGCGTCAGTGGAGCCGTCGGAGGCAACGATGACCTCGAGCGGCCCCGGGTAGCGCAGTGCGAGGGTCTGCTCGAGCTTGCGCCGGAGGGCGGCTTCGCCGTTGTGCACGGCGATGATGACGGATAGGGCGGGGTAGGTATCTGCCGTCGCCACCGGTCGAGGTGCGAGCTGCGCGAGCAGCCAGAGCAGCGCGGGGTAGCCCAGGTAGGCGAAGGCCAGCCAGGCGAGTCCCAGACCGATTCCCGTCCAGAGAAGCGTCACGAAGCCCTCTGCGTTGGCGTTCGGATTGCGTTTGCGCTCGGATTGTCGTTCGGCTGCCGGTGGCGCGTCCCGATGTTTCGCGCCGGAGCCTGGTGTACTCCTGAAAGAAGGGGCGAGCAAACGCATTAGGTGACGCGAATCGACCGCCGCCGGAGCGCGTCCGGGAAAGTTCGCGAGCTATCGTGTCCTTGCGGGAGGTCCGCGATGACTGAGAAGCTGGGCACGTTGAGTCTGGCCGCTGCATTCTTTGCTGTGGGCGCGCTGGCCTGGTGGCTCCAGACGCGCCCCGCGCTGGCCGTCGATGCCTCGCCGCTGGCCAGCCTGCCCCGAGAGGTGGGCCCGTGGCGGAGCGTCGACGTGCCACTGGAGTCAGCGGTGGAGTCGATTCTGCGCGCGGACTTCAATCTGCAGCGGGCCTACTTCCCGCACGTCGGAGCAGAACCCGTCTTTGTCTACATCGGCTACTACGGCACGGACCGGGGTGGCCGGCCGGAGCACACCCCGCGCGGCTGCTACACCGGGGCCGGCTGGGACATCGCGTCCGCTCGCGCCCTCGAGATCGGAGACGGCTCCGAGCTGCGCGTGAACGAATGGTTGGTGGAGCGCGGCGCGGGCGAGCGCCAGCTCGTGCACTTCTGGTACCGGTCCGGACGGCGCACGGGCATGCTCGGGGGGCTCGACCAGAGGCTCGACCAGATCCTGGGCCGCTTCCAGCAGGGGCGGGCCGACGGCGCGCTCGTCCGCCTGAGCACGCGGCTGGGCCCGGATGGCGAGCCCGCGGCCCGGGGTCGCCTGCTCGCCTTCGGGAGCGAGCTGGATCGTCAGCTGGCGCAGTACTGGCCGGTCGAGCGACCCCGGACCGGTGGCTGAAGTCGGAAGGTCGTCGGGCCCGCGCTGGACGTAGGCCGACCACCCGGCTCCCAGGTTGCCCACGACGCCTATCAGCGGGCCCCCAGGGGTGACCGGAACGGCATGATTTTTTTGAAATTTGAGGGTTACTCAAACGCGATTTTGCTCCACACACCATTCGAACCGTGCTCCAATTGCGCGTCGACTTGGGGCAAAGCACTACGTCGACGAAAGCCCCCGCTGATCAACTTCCAGGAGCAGAAGCTGCAAATGCCGTTCTATATCCAGAATCCGTTCGCCGCGCGCATCGCACTCGTGGTGACTCTGGACCTGACGTGTCTCCTGGTCGCCGCGTTCGCCGCCCGCTACTGGGGCGCGCCCGTCTCGCTCGCGACCTTCGCGGCCACGACCGGTGTCGTCGCGATCGGCGCGTTGCTGGCGCTGCAGGCCACGGGCGCGTACGACCTGGCCACGATCCGCAGCGGCCCCAAGACCCGCGTCTCGCTGCTCTTGTCGATGGGCGTCGCCTTCGCGGGTGCGCTCCTCGCCTACTTCGCGCTGCCCCTGCCGCCGGGTAGCAAGGACGTCCTGGTCCGCTCCGCGGTGGTCTTCTTCCCGCTCTTCCTGCTGGAGCGGAAGGCGTTCCGCTCCGTGTCGAAGCGGGTGCGCCAGCGCATCCTGCTGGTCGGCGCCAGCGACCTCGCCTTCGCGCTGGCTCGCAGCATCGAGCTGCGCAGGGACCTGGGGCTCGAAGTCGTGGGGTTGCTCTGCGGCGAGGCGGAGGATCCGTCGAGGACGCAGGTGGAGGGCATCCCGATCCTCGGTCACTTCCACCATCTCGAGAAGGTGATGAGCGACGGCCTCGCCGATTGGGTCGTCGTCACCTCGAAGGAGCGCCACGAACAGCTACCCGTGGACCAGCTCCTCAGCCAGAAGCTCCATGGTGTCCCGATTTTCTCCGGAGTCTCGTTGTACGAGCGGATCACCGGCGAGGTCTATCACCGCGCGATGCGTTCGAGCGTCCTCATCTTCGACGAAGGGTTCGGGATGAACGCCCTCGAGCGCTCCGTCAAGCGGGCGCTCGACGTGGTGCTCGCCTCGGCTGCGCTGGTCATCTCGTCGCCGATTCTGCTCGCGGCCGCGATCGCGATCCGCCTCGATTCGAAGGGGTCGATCCTCTTTCGGCAGACGCGGATGGGCCGGCTCTACGAGCCCTTCGAAGTCCTCAAGCTGCGCACGATGGAGGAAGGCGCCGAGAACGACACCGGGCCGGTCTTCGCGAGTCGCGAGGATCCGCGGATCACCCGGGTGGGTCACATCCTCCGGCGCACGCGGATCGACGAGCTGCCCCAGTTCTGGAACGTGCTCAGGGGGGAGATGAGCGTCGTTGGACCGCGGCCGGAGCGCCCCGAGTTCTTGGATGAGATCTCCGAGTGCTTCCCGTACTTCCGGCTGCGGTCGGCCTACAAGCCGGGTGTCACGGGCTGGGCCCAGGTGCGCTCTGGATACGTCGCCGACATCGACGGCTTCGAGCAGAAGCTCGCCCTCGACCTCTATTACATGCGGAACTGGTCCCTCTCGATGGATCTCTCGATCATGTGGACCACACTGCGGACGATCGTCTCGTTGAGCGGCGTGTAGCTACAGCAGCCCGCCCGCCGGTGCGGGCCGGGCGCGCTGGTTGTAGAGCAGCTTCGCCAGGCGCTGGATCTGGTCCCGGGGGAGGCTCGCGGGGTCGACCGCCATGTCTTTGCCGACCGCCATCCCGCGTTGTACACCCGGGCGCGCGGAGAGCTCCTCGAACCAGCGCTTGAAATAGCGGAACTCCTCGGCGGTTTGCCCTTGGGTCTCCCAGCCGATCGTCCACGGGTAGCAGATCATGTCGGCGATCGTGTAGACGTCGCCTGCCAGGTAGCGGCGATCGTACAGGCGGTTGTTCATCACGCCGTACAGCCGATTCACCTCGTCGGTGAAGCGCCGCAGCGCGTAGGACTGGTCGCCTTGAGAGTCCTTCAGCCGGCGGAAGTGGCCGCACTCGCCGGTCTTGGGGCCCTGGTTCGCCATCTGCCAGAACACCCACTGGTTCACCTCGTGGCGCGTGCGGAGGTCCTGCGGGTAGAAACGTCCGGCCTTCTCGGCGAGGTAGAGCATGATCGCGCCGGACTCGAACAGCGCGATCGGCGCGCCGCCGCCGGCGGGCGCGTGGTCGACCATCGCGGGCATCCGGTTGTTGGGGCTGATGCGAAGGAACGCGTCTTTGAACTGGTCGCCCTGGCCGATGCTGCATGGGACGATCCGATACGGGAGGCCGCATTCCTCGAGCAGGATCGTGACCGTCTTGCCGTTCGGGGTGGGCCAGTAGTGGAGGTCGATCATCCGGGTCTCCGCGGGCGTGAGCGGCAGCGGGAGA
>CAZPNB010000205.1:0-5097 GCA_964587305.1 uncultured Spirochaetales bacterium
GAGGTGCTCGAGGAGTCGCGGCGCCAGGCGGAGAAGAGCGGCGCGCGGCATGGCGAGATCCTGGTCGCTATGCACGCTCTCTCCGAGGAGCAGGTGACCGAGGCTCTTCTCGAGCAGTCCGACGAGAAGTTCTTCGAGATCTTCTCGTGGCCGAAGGGGACCTTTCGCTTCGAGCGCGGCGGGAGCCTGCAGCGAGCGAATGCGCTGGGGCTCGGCCGCAGCCCCGCGAACCTGATCCTGCACGGCGTGTGCACCCGCTTCCCGCTCGATCGCATCGACAGCTACTTCGAGACCCACGCGGGTCGCTTCCTCGCCCACGGCGAGAATCCCTTCTACCGCTTCCAGGACCTGCACGTCGATCCCGCGGATACGGCTCTGTTGCGGGAGATCGATGGCAGCCGGCAGCTCGGCGCGTTGCGCGGCGAGGATGAGCGGCTGCGCCGGACCGTCTACGGGTTGATCGCCACCGGCCTGCTCGAGCTGCGCTCCTCGGCCTCACCACCGGCGCCGCGTAGCGAGCGGCCGCCGGCCGCGTACGTCGCCCCCCTCGTTCCGGAGCGCCCCGTGCAGGAGCGCGTCGCGCCGCATCCGGGGCGCGATCGCCGTCAGGATGATCCGCGCCACGCCGAGCTGATGGCGCTCGCCGACCAGCTGCGCGCGCAGGACGCCTACGAGGTGTTGGGCGTGGCGCGCGGCGCCAGCGAGAGCGAGGTGCAGGCGGCCTATGAACGTCTGGCAGCCCGCGCACACCCCGACCGCTTCCAGGACGGGAGCCAGGCGCTGCGCGCGCTGGCCGAGGACGTATTCGGACGTGTGCGGGCGGCCTACGAGTTCCTGAACGATCCGCGCGAACGGAACATCCAGGCGATCGCGAGCAAGAAGCTGGAGCGCGAGGAGCAATCGCGGCAGCGCTCCGAGCGCGCGTTCCAGGCTGAGGTGGAGTGCCGCAAGGGCGAGGACGCGATGGCGGCGCGGAGCTACGAGACGGCGCTCGCCCACTTCGGCAAGGCGCTCGAGCTGTATCCCGACGAGGGCAATCACCACGCCTACTACGGCTACACGCTGCACCTCTGCCACCCCGGCGATCCGTCGATGGTGGCGGAAGCGATGGAGCACGTGAAGCGCGGGATCAAGCTGGCGAGCCACCGCGAGAAGCCCTACCTGTTCCTCGGCCGCCTGCACAAGGCGGTCGGCCGCACCGATCACGCCGAGAAGATGTTCGTACGAGCCGTCCAGATCGAACCCGAGTGTCTGGAGGCGATCCGCGAGCTTCGGCTGATCCAGATGCGGCGCGAGAAATCGAAGGGTCTCATCGGCCGGTTGTTCCGTCGCTGAGCCCGACGGGAGCGAGCGGGGAGCGACTGAATGGCCGCCGTCAGTGGTGAGGCGATCTGGCTCGATGGGCGGTTCGTCGAATGGGACGCCGCGCGCGTCCACGTGCTGACCCACACCCTCCACTATGGGCTCGGCGTGTTCGAGGGCATCCGCTGCTATCGCACGGCCGACGACCGCTCCGCGGTTTTCCGGCTCGGCGAGCACATCCGCCGCCTGTACGACTCGGCGCACATCAACCTGATGAAGGTGCCGTTCGAGCCCGATCAGATCGAAGCGGCGTGCCTCGAGACGCTGCGGCGCAACCACCTCCCGGCGGGCTACCTGCGCCCGCTGGTCTTCGTCGGCGATGGCGAGATGGGGCTCAACCCGGGCAACAACGCGATCCGGGTCGCGATCATCGCGTGGGCCTGGGGCAAGTACCTGGGCGACGAAGGCGTCGAGCGCGGCATCCGCGCAAAGATCTCCAGCTTCAGCCGGCACTTCGTCAACGCGAAGATGACCAAGGGCAAGACCTGCGGAGACTACGTCAACTCGATCCTGGCCAAGCGCGAGGCGCTGCTCGACGGCTACGACGAGGCGATCCTGCTCGACACGCAGGGGCTCGTGTCCGAGGCGTCGGGCGAGAACATCTTCGTGGTGCGCGACGGTGTCGTCGCGACGCCGACACTGAGCAGCGTGCTCGGCGGCATCACGCGCGCCACGGTGATAGAGCTAGCGCGCGCCAAGGGCATCCCGATCGAGGAGCGCGCGATCACGCGCGACGAGCTGTACGTCGCCGACGAGGTGTTCTTGACCGGAACCGCGGCCGAGATCACGCCGATCCGCGAGGTCGACCGGCGCACGATCGGCGCCGGCGGCCGCGGCCCGATCGCCGCCACGCTGCAGAAGGCCTTCTGCGACGTCGTCGCCGGCCGCGAGCCGAAGTACGAGCGGTGGCTGACGTATCTGTAGCGCGTTCAGGCAGCCGCGAACGTACCCGGACGGAACAGGATCAGGCCGAACGGGAGAACGATCGAAATCGCGACCGTCACATACTCGAACAGCGTCATTGCATCTCACCCTATCATGGCATGCACCAGGGGTCAGCGCGATCATACGGCGCACCGGGCCTCAGGTCCGCGCCGCGGCGGGTCGATGCGCGCGGCGTGGACGTCGCAGCACGCTTTCGCGAGTACGTCGGCCTCGACCGGCAGCGCCGCGAGGGGGGGCTCTCGCCCGCCGAGCTGCACCGCTGGCAGGTGCTGAAGCGCTTCCTGGCGAGCCACTTCTCGCCCGGCACGCCCGCAGTGACCGCCGAGCAGCGCGAATCGGTCCGCGTGCCGACGCGCGTGAACGTGAGCTTCGCGACGGATCGGGCTCTTGCGCGCTGCCTGATGAGCAATATCTCGCGCCACGGGGTGTTCGTGCAGACCGACCACCCGCTCGAGCTCGGGGAGCGTTTCACTCTGCACATCCACGTCGACCGGCCGCGGCGCGACATCTCGGTGCCGGTGGAAGTCGTCTCGGTGGGCATCGGCCCCGCGTTCGAGGCGAGCAGGCAGGGGATGGGCCTGCGCTTCCTCGATGCCGGCCCCGACGTCGCGAAGGAGATCGAAGAACTCTACGAGTGCTCGGTGCGCTGAACGCAAGCGCCCGAAGGGCGAGCGAAGTCGAAAGGGGTCGCCGCCGCATCGGAGGCGTGGTAATCCGTCGCGGCGATGGAGCGTGCGCGTGCGGATCACTGAGCTCGCCACCCCGGCCGTGCTGGTCGACGCGGCGGCGCTCGAGCACAACCTCGCCGCGATGTCCGCAGCACTGCCCGGACCGCGCCTGCGCCCGCACGTGAAGGCGCATAAGTGCACGAATCTCGCGCGCATGCAGGTGGGAAACGGACACCGCGGCTTCACGTGCGCGACGATCCGCGAGATCGAGGGGATGGCGGCCGCGGGCCTCGGCGAGGATCTGCTGCTCGCCAACGAGGTGCTCGACGCGCGGCGCCTCGGAGCGCTCGATGCGCGGGTCACGCTGGCGATCGACTCCGATCCCACCCTCGATGCGGCGGTGCGCGGCGGCGTGCGCGAGGTGCTGATCGACGTGAACGTGGGTCTACCGCGCTGCGGCTGCGCGCCGGAGGCGGCCGGCCGCCTCGCCGAGCGCGCGCGCGCGCGCGGCCTCGCCGTGCGCGGCGTGATGGGTTACGAGGGACACCTGATGCTCCAGCACGACGCGGCGGAGCGCGCGCGCGGCGTCGCCGCGGCGATGGAGAAGCTGCTCGCGGCCCATCGCGACGTGGGTGGCGAAGTCGTCTCCGCGGGAGGCACCGGCACCTACGCGTACAACCGCGCGGCGACCGAGATCCAGGCGGGCTCCTACGCGCTGATGGACACCGCCTACTCGGCGCTCGAGCTGCCGTTCCGGCCGGCGCTCCGCCTGCTGGCCCGCGTGATCTCCGTATCGGCGGGCTACGCCGTCGCCGACTGCGGGCTCAAGGCGCTGGGCATGGACCACGGGAACCCCGTGATCGCCGGCGCGCGCGTCCTGTTCTGCTCGGACGAGCACGTGACGTTCGCGCCAGAACGGCGCGTGACCGTCGGCGAGTGGGTCCACGTGGTGCCCGCCCACGTCGATCCGACCCTCGCCTACCACGAGCGGATGCACCTCGTGTCCGGCGAGGAGGTGATCGAAACCTGGCCGATCGACCTGCGCGGCTGGTAGGCAAGCGGCCGTGGGCCGCGCGCAGCGAGCCGAAGGCGAGCGAAGGTCGGGAAGGCGGGCCCAGGCGTTCATCCCGAGGCGCGTCCCGCCGATAGAAGGTCGATGACCGACCCCAAGCCCGCGCCGCTGCTGGGACGGCTCGCCGTCCATCTGAAGATGATCAGCATGGACCAGCTCTCGGACGCGATCCGCGCACAGGGTCGCGTCGGCGAGGAGGCTCCGCTCGGCGAGATCCTCGTCAAGCTCGGCCTGATCGATCGCGCGCAGCAGGCGAAGCTGATGGCCGCCCAGCAGCAGGTGATCGCGAAGCAGAAGGCGAAGGCGGGGCCAGCCGCGGTGCGTCCCGCACCGCCGGCAGCGCGGTCCGGGGCGCTCTCGCTCTTCTCCGACAAGCCCGAGGCCGCTGCTCCGCCGCCGCCGGTGTCCGCGAAGCCGGCGCCGCGCCCCGCGCCGGCTCCGCCAGTGCGCGCAACGGTCGCCGCGCCGGCGCCGATCGTGCCGCGAGCCGCATCTGCCCCCGCTTCCGGCTCGGGCCCCGCGCCGATCGGAGCCACGTCCGATTTCGCGGTGTCGACCGACGCCGACCGCAAGCGCTTCCTCGACCTTCTGCGCCTCGCGATCGAGCGCGGCGCGAGCGATGTCCATCTTCACGCCGGCGCACCCGCCCAAATCCGCGTCGCCGGGCGGCTCGAAGCGACCAGCGATGCGCCGCTCGAGCGCGACGCGGTCGAGCGCATGGTGCTCTGCGCGCTCGACGCGTCGCAGCGCGAGGCGCTCGCGGTGCGCGGCGAGCTCGACGTGTGCCACACCTTCGCCGGGATCGGCCGCTTCCGCGCGAACCTCTACCGGGAGCAGCGCGGTCTCGACGGGGTGTTTCGCTTCATCTCGGCGACTCCGCCGACGCTCGAGCAGCTCGGGCTCCCGGCGCGACTCGCGAAGTTCACGACCTATCACCAGGGCATGGTGATCGTCACCGGACCATCGGGCTGCGGGAAGTCGTCGACGATGGCGGCGCTGGTGAACCTGATCAACGAAGAGCGCCGCGAACACATCCTGACGATCGAGGAC
>CAZPNB010000206.1:0-3098 GCA_964587305.1 uncultured Spirochaetales bacterium
GCGCGCCCAGCGGGCGCGAAGCACCGGCGCGCTGCTCTCCGTGTGCATCTCGCTGGCCGCTGCGCTGGCGTTCACGGCGCCGCTGGCCCACGCCCACCTCGAAGCGGCCGATGCTGTCGCGCAGGGTCTGTGTGGCGAGCATCTGCCGGTGGGCGCCGATGCGCCCGGCGCCGACGCGTGCTCGCTCTGTCTCGCGGGCGGGCACGCCACTGCTGCCCTCGGACAAGGCACCCCGCGGCTCGAGGCTCCGGCGCTACCCGCGAGCGCCGCGAAAGCATTACCGCAGGCCGATCGCTCCACACCCCGGAGCCGCCCCGGCGCCCCGCGCGCCCCTCCCTTCCCCGCCTGATCCGGATCCGCGGCAGCGCAGGTGCGCCGCCGCGCGACGATCGACACCGGAGCGTGTCGATCGTCGATCCGCAACAGCCCGTCCGGCGCTGCGCCGGACCGAGGGAAATCGATGCGACGACGAACGTCTCATTGGGCGGGATCGTGGCTCGTGATGGCGCTCGCGTTCGGAGCCGGCGCCGAGCCCGGCGAAGAACAGCCGCGCGAGGAGCACCCGGCGACGCCGGCAGAGCTCGAGCGACGGCTCGACGACGTATCGGACCAGAATCGGAAGCTCCAGGAGGCGGTGCGCGACCTCCAGGAGCAGGTGAACGCTGCGGGAGCCTCCACGCCACCGGAGCCGCCCCCGTCACTCGATGCGACGCGGTGGTCGCGCCCGATCGGGGGCGCCAACCTCCAGCTGATCGACATCTCGCTCGACGTGCTGGCCGCCGTCGGCGGCTCGACCGCCCGCGACGACGAGATCGAGTTGCTCCAGGGAGGCGGCCACGATCCACGCCAGCGCGGCTTCACGTTGCAACAGGTGGAGCTGTCGTTCCTGGGTGCGGTCGACCCGTACGTGACCGGGGAGTCGCACCTCGTCTACTTCATCGATACCGAGGGCGAGTCGCAGTTCGAGGTCGAGGAGGCGTTTCTGTCGACGATCGCACTGCCGTTCGATCTCGATGACGCGGGCTTTCAGCTCGAGGCCGGCACGTTCTTCACCGAGTTCGGCCGCATGAACCCGACCCACCCGCACGCTTGGGACTGGCAGGACCAGCCCTTCGTGCTGACGCGCATGTTCGGCGAGGACGGTCTGCGCGGCCCCGGCGCGCGCCTGGGCTGGCTCGTGCCGCTGCCCTGGTTCGCGGAGCTCCACGCCGGCATCCAGAACGCCAAGGGCGAGACCCAGGTCAGCTTCCTCGGCAACGAGGAAGTGTTCGAGGAGCGCTCGATCGGAGGCCGGCCGTTCGCGGATCGCCGCGTGCGCAGCATGGAGGACTTCACCTATCTCGTGCGCCTGGTGAACGGCGTCGACCTCTCGGACACGATCACCGCCGTGCTCGGCGGCTCGGCGCTGCTCGGCCCCAACGGCACCGGGAACTCGGGGCGCACCCAGATCGTCGGCGCAGACCTGCTCGTGAAGTGGGTTCCACTCGACGCGGCCCGCGGCTGGCCGTTCGTGAAGCTCCAGGCGGAGGTACTCCACCGCCGCTACCGCGCGGACTCCTTCCTCGGCTGCTTCGCGACCGACCCGACCTGCACGGAGGTGCTCCTGCCGAGCGAGGTTCTGCGCGACCACGGCTTCTACGCGCAGGCGCTCTACGGGTTCTGGCCGGGCTGGGCCGCCGGCGTCCGCTACGAGTACGGCAGCGGCTCCGGCTCGAACGTCGCGTTCGATGAAAACACACTGTCCGTGGTGGAACCGTCGCGCAGCCTCGATCCGCTGCGCTCGAACCGGCACCGGATCTCGCCGCTGCTGATCTTCTATCCGTCGCACTTCGCGCGGCTGCGGCTCCAGTACAACTACGACGACATCACCTTCTCGCGCGACCACACGAATCACTCGGTGTGGTTCGGAGTCGAGTTCCTCTACGGCGCCCACCCGGCGCACAACCTCTGAGGGTCTGATGCGACGCTCGATCCGACTCTTCACCTCCGGCGCAGCTTCGATCGTTCTTGGAATCGCCAACCTGCTCGCGCTCGGCGCCACCGGGGAGCCGTTGCGCGTCGTCGCGACCACGCCCGATCTCGCGGATCTGGCGCGCTCGCTGGGCGGAGACGCGGTCGCCGTGACGAGCCTGGCCAAGGGCCCGCAGGACGTGCACTTCGTCGAGCCGCGCCCGAGCTTCGTGCGCGAGCTGCATCGCGCCGACGCGCTGGTGCTGATCGGCATGGACCTCGAGATCGGGTGGCTGCCGGCGGTGCTGCGCAGCGCGCGCAACGGTGAGGTGATCCCCGGCGGCCGCGGCTACATCGACGCATCGCAGGCCATCTCGCCGCTCGAGGTGCCGACCTCGCGCGTGGATCGCTCGATGGGCGACGTGCACCCGTACGGCAACCCCCACTACCTGACCGACCCATTGAACGGCCTGGCAGTCGCCGGCCTGCTGCGCGATCGCTTCACGGAGCTGCAGCCCGACGAGGCGAAGCACTTCGAAGCTGGCTATGCGAAGCTGGCGTCGCGCATCGCAACGGCGCTGGTCGGGGCGCAGATCGCGGCCAGCGCGAGCCCGGACGAGGTCGCCGCGAAGGTGCGCTCGGGCCTGCTCGCCGGAGCGCCGGACCTCGCAGGCTGGCTCGGCGCGGCGCGGGCCGCGCCGGCGCACGTGGCGGTGCAGGACCACCGCTACTGGCCCTACTTCGCGAACCGCTTCGGCCTCACGGTGGTCGAGACGCTCGAACCGAAGCCGGGCATCGCGCCCACCACCGCCCACCTCCAGCAGGTGATCGACCGGATCCGGGCGGACGGGGTGAAGGTCCTGCTGGCGACGGCCTACTTCGATCCGCGCCACGCGCGCTTCGTCGCGGAGCACACGGGAGTGCGGATCGCCGAGATGGCGCACCAGGTGGGCTCCCGGCCGGGCACCGACGACTACATCGCCGCCATCGACCACAACGTGCGGCAGGTCTTCGGGACGCGATGAGCGTGATCGAAGCCCGCGGTCTCTCGATCGGCTACGGCGGCCGGGCCGTGCTGGCGCGCGTCGACTGGACGGTCTCGCACGGCGAGTACTGGTTCCTGCTCGGCCCCAACGGCAGCGGCAAGA
>CAZPNB010000207.1:0-4237 GCA_964587305.1 uncultured Spirochaetales bacterium
GTCGAGCCGCGAAAGATCGATCGAGACCGCGCCGGCGTAGCCGTCGCCGACGTTCGCCTCCACCCCGCCCACCACGCTCGACCCGCCGCCGTACGGAATCGCGGCGACGTTCTGATCGCCGCACCAGTCGAGCAGCGCCGCCACGTCGGTCTCGTCGCGCGGGTACGCGACGAAGTCGGGCGCCGACGCGAAATCGCCGCGCGCGCCGCGCACGATGTCGCGGTACGACTTCCCGTAGGTGTGGGATGCGCGCTCGTGCGGGTCGCTGCGGAAGCGATCGGCGAGCGCGCGCGGCGCCGCGATTCGCTGCGCTGGCAGCACCACGTCTTCGAGGCGCGGCTCGGGCGCCAGCTCGACCGCCACGCCGAAGCGCTCGGCGAGCGTGCGCGCGATACCGCGCGCCTGCTCTTCGTTCGGGCCCTGACCCTCGTCGCCCCAACCCCAGAACTTGCGGCGCGCCATCGCGATGCCTCCGCCTACTGGCGCGCCGGCGCGAACGTCTCGAGCACGCGCGCGTCGAAGCCCTGGGCTCCGTCGGGTCGGAACGCCTGGATGCACACGTGGTCGGCGCCGGCGTCGTGGTGCGCCTGGATGCGTTCGGCGATCACCTTCTCGTCGCCCCACGCGACGATCGCGTCGACCAGCCGGTCGCTGCCGCCGTTCTCGAAGTCGGATTCCTCGAAGCCGAGCCACAGCAGGTTGTTGCGGTAGTTCGGCAGCCCGAGGTAGATCTGCATGTTCTTGCGCGCGACTGCGCGCGCCACGGTCGCGTTCGTCTCCAAGAGCACCATCTGCTCGGGGCACAGCCACGGACCCTTGCCGAGGATCTCGCGCGCGCGCTGGGTGTGCTCGGGCGGGACGAAGTAGGGATGCGCGCCGCGCGTCGCGTCGCGGGCCAGGCCGAGCATCTTCGGCCGCAGCGCGGCGAGCACGATCGGCGCCGGCTCGGCCGGCTTCGCTCCCATGTACACCGCGGCGTCCATCGCGGCGAGGTAGCTCCGCATCGTCGACAGCGGCTGCTTGTACTCGTGCTTGCGGATGCCGGTCACGAGGTGTGCGTGCGAGACGCCGAGGCCGAGCAGCAGGCGCCCGTTCGACAGCTCGGCGAGCGCCTCGCGCGTCGCGCGCATCGTCATCGGGTCGCGGGCGTAGATGTTCGCGATGCCGGTCGCGAGCACGATCTGCTCGGTCCGCGCAGCGAGATAACCGATCATCGCGAACGGGTCGCGCCCGACGGCCTCGGGGATCCACAGCGCCCGGTAGCCCCACGCTTCGAGCTGATTCGCGAACTCGGCGGCCTGCGGGGCCGCGAGATGATCGAGCGTGGTCCAGACACCGAGCTTGCCGATCTTGCCGATCTCCATCGGGGGTCCTCCCAGTCGCGCGCACAGCGGGCGCGGCGGCCGGGGCAGGGTAACGCAGCCGCGATTCTCTCCTAGAATGCGCACCGGATGTACGAGGAGGGGCTGATGATCCGCCGCAACCTGTTCGCCGCTGCGCTCGCGTCGGTGCTGCCGCTGGTGGCTTCGGCCTACCCGGGAGGCACGCCCAGCTATCAGACGGATGTCGCGCCGTTCTGCGCCGCGTGCCACTCCTCTCGCTCGGCGGATGCGCTGGCCGGGGCCGGCGACCGCGCCGAGCAGGAGATGGCACAGAGCAAGCACATCGCGGTGATCTTGTCGGGACAGCAGGGCTATCGGAGCCTCAGCGAGCCCGACCGCCTGAGGCTTGCGGTCCAGATCCGCGCGCTCGACGCCGCGTCGACGGTCACGCTGAGCGCGTCGAGCACCGTCAAGCCCGGTCAGGCGTTCCAGGTCCGCGTCAACGTCACTGGCGGCGCGGGTCCGGCCGTGGGCGTCGCACTCGTCGACAGCGCGCACCGCTGGTACGCGCGGCCGGCGGCGTCGGCGGGCTGGTCGGTGGTGGCGCCGCCCGCGATCACCGGCAGCGACGGCAAGCCGCGCACCGATTGGCTCGAGCAGCGGCCCGAGTCGGCGGGGCGCAACCTCTCGTTCGTGAACGTCACCGGTATCGCATCCGACGCGGTTTCGAGCCGTTGGGACGCTGCGCAGGTGATCTTCACGCTGCGCGCCCCCGACCGCCCGGGCAGCTACCCGCTGGCGGCGGCCTACTTCTACGGCACCGAGAAGGCGACGCTGCTCGGCTACACGACCGACGCGAAGGGCCGCAAGCAGGTGCGCGGCGGGCTCTCCGGCGGCTCCGGGCGCCTGCTCTTCACGCCGGTGCAGATGATCCAGGTGCAGTAGCCGCGCGCGCCGTACCGCTCCTCGGTCGAATTCTACCGACCGGTCGCGTACTCTGCGCGACCGATGACCGCGCTCCGCAGCGTGAAGACCCTCTCCGAGCACGCCTCCAAGGCGCTGCTGGCGGAGTTCGGTGTCCCGTTGGCGGCGGAGCGACTGGTGCGGAGCGCCGGCGAGGCGCGCGCCGCCGCGGCGGAGCTCGGCTTCCCGGTCGTGCTCAAGCTGTGCGGGGACGCGATCGCGCACAAGACCGAGCGCGATCTGGTGCGCCTCGGTCTGCGCGACGCGGACGCGGTGGAGTCTGCCGGCGCCGAGCTGCTGGCGCGCGCCCGACCCGAGGACGGTGCGGTCGGCCTGCTCGTCGCCGAGCAGGTGCGCGGAACGCGCGAGCTGATCGCCGGGCTGGTGCGCGACCCGCAGTTCGGGCCGTGCGTGATGCTCGGGATCGGCGGCATCCTCGCCGAGGCGCTCTCCGACGTCGTGTTCGCGGCGGTGCCGCTCGACGCGGCCGAGGCGCGCGCGCTGCCCGACCGCCTCGCGACGCGCGCGCTGCTCGGGCCGTTCCGCGGCGAGCCCGCCGTCGATCGCGACGCGCTCGCCGGCGTGCTGCTCGGTCTCTCGCGCCTGGCGCTCGAGCGCCCGGACGTGGCGTCGGTCGATCTGAATCCGCTGATCGTGCGCGACGGGATCCCGCTCGCCGTCGATGCGCTGGTCGAGCTCGACCCCGCCGCCGCACCGTCGCCGACGCGCACAGCGCGCCCCTCCGACGCCGACGTACTCGAGCGCTTCCGGCCGCTCTTCCACCCGCGCGGGATCGTCGTCGCTGGCGCGTCGGCGCACCCGGGCAAGTTCGGCTTCGTCACGCTCCACAACCTGCGCCGCTTTGGCTACGCGGGCGCGATCTTTCCAGTGAACCGCGACGGCGTCGACGTGCTCGGCGAGCGCACCTGGCACTCCGTCGACGAGATTCCCGATGGCGCCGCCGATCTCGTGTTCGTGTGCACGCCGAATCAGGCGAACGTAGAGCTGTTGCGCGCGTGCGCGAAGAAAGGCGTGCGCGCGGCATTCGTCGCGAGCGGCGGCTACGGCGAAACCGGTGAGCAGGGGCGCGCGCTCGAGCGCGAGCTGGTCTTGGTGGCGAACGCGCTCGGCATCGTGCTCGCGGGCCCGAACGGGCAGGGCGTGATCTCGACGCCGGTCTCGATGTGCGCGCAGATCGTCGCGCCCTACCCGCCGCCCGGTCGCATCTCGGTGGCGAGCCAGAGCGGCAATCTGGTCTCGTCGTTCTTGAACTACGCGGTTGCGTCCGGGGTCGGCATCAGCAAGGCGATCTCGTGCGGCAACTCGGCCCAGACCACGCTCGCCGACTACCTCGACTACTTTGGCGCCGACCCGGAGACGGCGGTTGCGCTCGCATACCTCGAGGGCGTCGCCGATGGCGCGCATTTCATCGAGTCGGTGCGCGCGTTCACCGCGCGCAAGCCGTTGGTGCTGGTGAAAGGTGGTGTCGCCGCCGAGGGCAAGCGCGCGGCGGCGAGCCACACCGGATCGCTGGCGAGCGACGATCGCGTGTTCGATGGCGTGTGCCGGCAGGTCGGAGCGCTGCGCGCGCCGACCGTCGAGGATGCCTACGAATGGGCGGCCACATTCGCGACGCAGCCGCTGCCGCGGGGCCGCCGGGTCGTGGTGTTCACCACCGCGGGCGGCTGGGGCGTGCTCGCCGCCGACGCCTGCGCGGCCGCGGGGCTCGAGCTGGTGCCGTTGCCCGAGGATCTGTGCGCTTCGATCGACAAGCTCGTGCCGCCGCGCTGGAGCCGCAGCAACCCGATCGACCTCGCCGGCGGCGAGACGCGCGACACCATCCCCGAGGTGCTCGACTTGATCTGCGCCCATCCCGGCGTGGACGCGGTGATCCACCTCGGCCTCGGCATCCAGGCCTCGCAGGCGCAGGCCTTCCGCTCGGGTGCGTTCTT
>CAZPNB010000208.1:0-2895 GCA_964587305.1 uncultured Spirochaetales bacterium
CGTCGTGAAGCCGACCGCCGCACCGAACAGCGCCAGCGCGGCCAGCGCCAGCGCACCGCGCGGCTGGCGCACGCGCCGCGCCGAGAGCGAAGCACCCGCGCCCAACGCCCCACCGCTGCTGCGCATGCGCGCGAAGCGCTGCGCGCGGCGCTCGCTCTGACGGACTGCGGCTTCGCGATACGGGACCGGAAGCCAGCAGATGTGGGCGACCGCCGCGGCGAGGATCGCCAGCGAGAGGCTCGCGTGCGCGAGCCAGGCGAGCAGGTTCGGTGCCGCGGCGGTGGCGAGGAACGGCCGCGCGGGCGCGCCGATCAGCGCGAGCGTGGACGACTCGCGGAAGAAGTCGCGGAAGCCGAGGTCGGAGCGCAGACGCAGCTCGGAGGCCACCGCCAGCAGCGGCAGCGTGATGAGAGCGATCACCAGCAGCCGGCGTACCCGCGCGGGGAGGCGCAGCGCCAGCCACGCGCGCACCACCGCCAGCCACTGCGCGGAGGTCTGGAGCAGCAGGAAGATCAGCGTGTATCCGGTGAAGGCCTGCCACCAGCCGGCGCCGCGCCACGTCGGCAAGAGCGACAGCAACAGGCCGGAGAAGAACGCGGCGCGCGCCCGGATCGCGACGTTGTAGACGACGAGCGCCGTCCGCGAAAGCGGCGCGGTGAGCAGCCAGTCGACGTCGGCGGGGCGGAAATAGAGGCCGAGCGGTGAGAACGCACCGAGCACCACCAGCACCATCAAGCCCGGCGCACCGTAGACGCTCACGCCGCCGGCGAAGCCCGACGACGTGCTCGTCGTGAAGCCGACCGCCGCACCGAACAGCGCCAGCGCGGCCAGCGCCAGCGCACCGCGCGGCTGGCGCACGCGCCGCAGCAGGCTCACCGCCGCGTTCCGCGAGTCGCGCCACAGGAGCCAGGCGAGCGGATGGGTCACGACGCGGCCGGCGCCTCGGTCGCGCCGAAGAAGATCTCCTCGAGGCTGGCGTCGTGGCGCATCGCGGGAAGCAGCGCGGCGATCTCCGCCTTCGAGCCGTGGAAGAGCTTCGCGCCGGCGCGCAGGATCAGGAAGCGCGTGCAGTGGTTCTCGATCTGCCCGAGCAGATGGCTGCTCATCACCACCGCGTGGCCCGCGCCCGCGTGCCGGCGCAGCGTCGCGAACAGCGTGCGGATCCCGCGCGGATCGAGCCCGACCAGCGGCTCGTCGAGCATCAAAAGACTCGGTGCGTGGATCAGCGCGGACGCGACCGCCACCTTCTGCCGCATCCCGCGCGAGAGCGCCTCGGCCAGCGTGTCGCGCCGCTCGGTGAGCTCGAGCTCGTCGAGCAGAGCGCGCGCCAGCGGCTGCCAGTTCGCGACGTCGTAGAGGCGCGCCGCCAGCTCGAGATGCTCCCACACGCTGAGGCGTGCGAACAGGTGGGGCTCGTCGGGAACCAGCCCGAGCCGGCGCTTCGCCTCGATCGGATCCGCCGACGCGTCGATGCCGCCGATGGCGATGCCGCCGGCGTCCGGCTGCAGGATGCCGGCGATACAGCGCAGCGTGGTCGTCTTGCCGGCGCCGTTGGGCCCGACCAGGCCCAGCACCTCGCCGGCCCGGACCTCGAACGCGAGCCCGTCGACCGCGACGCGGTCTTCGAAGCGCTTGGTCAGATTCCGCACGACGAGCATGGCCATCGACCATAGCGGAGGGCGGTGTCCGGACGTCGGGCGCCACCGCCTGCGGTGGTGGTCGAGACCGGCCGGATCGCGGGTCCGGCCGTGCACGACGCGCGCATCGCAGCGCTGTGCCTCGCGCACGGCGTGCGCGAGCTGTGGACGGCCGATCGCGACTTCAGCCGCTTCCCGGCGCTGGCGACTGTGAACCCGCTGGCAGGTTGATCGCGTTCCCCAGCAGCAGCGCCGGCAGCAGCGTGATGTCGGCGAGCAGCGCAACGCCAACCGTCACGGCGGTCAGCAGGCCGAAGTTGCGCGTCACGGCGAAGTCCGAGAGCCCGAGTACGCCGAAGCCGATCGCGATCGCGAGCGTCGTCAGCAGCATCGGCGGCAGCACGCGCCGGAACGTGTCGGTGAGCGCCTGGCGCGGATCGTCGCGGTGTTGGGGGTGGTCGATGAACCCGGTCAGCAGGTGGAGCGTGTCGTCCACCGCGATGCCGAGCGCGAGGCAGCCGACCAACACAGTCGCCGCATCCAGCGGGATGCCGGCGAGACCCATGAAGCCGAAGGTGAGCACGAGCGGCACCGCGTCGGGGATCATCGCGATCGCCGCGACGCGCATATTGCGGAAGATCAGGAACGCGAGACCTCCGATCACCAGCAGCGATGCCGCCAATCCGCGGATCTGACCCAGCGCGATCTCGTCTTCCGCGCGCGCAAACTCGAACATGATGCCGGTGGCGCGCGCGGTCGCGCCGGACAGCCCGTGCTCCCGCCACCAGGCCTCCGCGCTGTGCGCCACGTCGAGCAGGTTGTCGGAGCTGTTGTCGTCTACGCGCAGCATCACGTTGGCGCTCGCGTGGTCGAAGCGCAGCACGTCCTGCACGCGATCGACCGACGAGAGCAGCAGCAGATACTGTTCGATCAACGCGGCATCCTGCGGCAGGCCCGCGTCCGGGACGCCGGCGAACGCGGCGTGGATCTGGCGCAGCGGGTCCGCGACCGAGAGCACCTTTCCGACGTCGGGCCGGCTCGCGAGCGCGCTGGCGAGCCCGTCGATCGCCGCGAGCGCGCGGGGATCCACGAGCGACACACCATCCTGCGCGGTGAGCACGACGTTCATCGGGCTGATGCCGGACAGGCGCGCGCGGATCGCCTCGTACGAGTCGCGCACCTCACTGCCGACCGGGAACCAACGCGTCGCGTCGGTCTCGACCCGGATCCGCGGCAGGCCGATCACGGTGCCGACGAT
>CAZPNB010000209.1:0-7318 GCA_964587305.1 uncultured Spirochaetales bacterium
CAGGTGTCGCCGATATGCAGCGGGCAGACGCCGCCGGGCACCTCGCGCATGCGGCCGGCGATCGGCGAGAAGACGGCGCCAGGCATCGCCTCGGTGGTCGGAGCAAAGCGCGGAGGGCGCGGCACTAACGCATCTCCGCCAGCACCGCGCTGTATCCGTCGCGATAGTTCGGATAGCGGAACGCGTAGCCCGAGGCGACCAGCCGCGCGTTGCGGCCGCGCTTATTGCCGCCGCGCCGCGCTTCCTGGCGCTCGTCCGACCTCGCGACCCGCGGCGGCGACGCGCCGAGCACGCCCGCGAGCCAGCGCAGCACGACCGCATCGTCCTCCGGCTCGTGGTCGACCCCCAGGTAGCATTCGGCGGGCTCCGCCAGGTCGATCAGATGATCGATCGCCCCGACGCAGTCGTCGCGGTGGATGCGATTGGTGTACTGGGGTGCGCCGCGTGCGATCGAGACGCGCCCCTGGCGCACCTGATCGACCAGGCGGGTGCGCCGGGGCCCGTAGATCCCGCCGAGGCGCAACACGACGCTGGGCAGCTCGCAGTCGCGCAACAGCGCCTCGCCCTCGAGCAGGCGCTGGCCCGAAAAATGGGACGGCTTCGTCGGCGACGTCTCGTCGACCCAATCGCCGTTCGTCTGGCCGTAGACCGCGGTGCTCGAGATGAAGACCACGCGCCGTGGCCGTTGCGACTGCGTCTTCAGCGCCGCGAGCAGATTGCGCAGGCCCTCGACGTAGGTGGTCCGGTAGAACGCGTCGTCGCGGCCGCCGGGCGACGCGGCGTACACCACCGCGTCGAGCTCGGGAGGCAGCTCGGCAAGCGAGCGGGCGACCGCAAGATCGGCGGCGATCGCCTCCACGCCGGCGGGCAGATCCACCGGGTTGCGGCGCAGGCCCCAGACGGCGTCGCCGCGCGCGACGCGAGCGCGCGCCAGGGCGCTTCCGACGTAGCCGCAGCCGGCGATCAGGATTCTCGTCATGTCAGTTGAACTTCGCTCGGCTCCGGCTCGCTGCGCGCGGAGGACCGCTTGTGTTCGACCTTCGCTTGCCCACCCGGGTCGTTCGCGGCCGGAAGGTATACTCCGCGCGATGCGGCCGCTCATCGGCATACCGCCGTGTCTCGACGAGCAGGGCCGCTGGCGTGCTTCGCGCGAGTACCACTACGCGGACGCCGCCTACGCGCGCGCGGTGGCCGAGGCCGGCGGACTACCGGTCTACCTGCCGGTGCAGGACGACGTCGGCGCGCTGGCCGACCGACTCGACGGCCTGCTCTTGCCCGGCGGCGACGATCTCCCACCCAGCCGCGCCTACCCCGCCGGCGTCGTCTTCGACGTAGCCCCTGCGCGCCAGGTCGCCTTCGATCGCGCGCTGCTCGCCGCGGCGCTCGAACGCGATCGGCCGGTGCTCGGGATCTGCTACGGGATGCAGCTGCTCGCGCTGCACTGCGGAGGTGCGCTGCACTTCGACATCGCAACCGACGTGCCTGGCGCCGGCGAGCACCGGCAGAGCGAGCCCGGCGCGCGCCACCCGATCGCGATCGAATCGCAGAGTCGCCTCGGCTCGCTGCTCGGCGCGGCGCAGGGTTCGGTGAACAGCCGCCACCATCAGGCGGTGGCCGATGCCGGGCGCGGGCGCGTCACGGCTCGGTGCGCCGATGGGGTGGTCGAGGCGGTCGAGCTGCCCGGCGCGCGCTTCGCACTGGGCGTGCAGTGGCACCCGGAGTCGCTCGACGCCGCACACCGCGGTCGGCTGTTCGGCGGGTTCGTGGGGGCATGTCGGCCCGAAGCGAAACCGGCTGGTGACGGCGCCACCGGGACGGAATACTAGGCGCCATGCGGCTCCTGGCGTCGGCGCTTTTCTGGGTCTTCCTGACGGCGACGTCGATCGCGCTGTTCCCGGCCGCGCTGGTCTTGTGGGCGGTGACCCGCCCGTTCGATCGCCGGCTGCGCATCCTGCACCTGTTCACCTGCTTCTGGGCATCGCTCTACACGTGGACGAACCCGGCGTGGCCGGTCGCGGTGATCGGCCGCGAGAAGATCCGCAGCGACGAGGCTTACGTGATGGTGGCGAACCACCTGTCGCTGCTCGACATCCTGGTGCTGTTCCGCCTGTTCACGCACTACAAGTGGGTGTCGAAGGTCGAGAATTTCCGGATCCCGTGCATCGGCTGGAACATGCGCCTCAACGGCTACATCGAGCTGCGCCGCGGCGACCGCGCCAGTGTCGTGCAGATGCTGAAGCAGTGTCTGGCCGCGCTCGGGCGGGGCAGCTCGATCCTGATGTTCCCGGAAGGCACGCGGTCGCCCAACGGCCGGATGCGGCCGTTCAAGGCCGGCGCGTTCGAGATCGCGCTGGCGGCGAAGCGCCCGATCCTGCCGATTGCGATCGCGGGCACCGCCCGCGCGCTGCCCAAGCGCGGCTTCGTGCTACAGGGCCGCCACCCGATCCGCGTGACGGTGCTCGACCCTCTGCCCTACGCGGCGTTCGCGAGCGATGACGTGCCGGCGCTGACGGAGAGGGTGCGGGCGCTGATCGCCAAAGCGATCGACGAGAAGGATCCGCTGCCGGCAACGGACCGACCGCGGAGCGCAGCACCGCCCGAGCGCTGAGCCGCGAGCGTCTGGCGGCGGATCTGCGCGTCGCCTGCCGGCGCGCGGAGACGGTCCCGCGACACCCCGTGCGGCCGCGGTGGCACTCCAGAGGTGCAGGAGTCGCGCCGTTTGGAAGATTCGATCGCCAAGATCCCGGACACCTTCACCACCGAAGAGGCCGTCAGTTGGCTCCGCTCGGTGGACGGGGAGCTGTATCGCACGCCTCCCGGCCGCCATGTGGGCCGCGCGTGGATCGCGGTCGTACGCACGCCGCGCTGGGGCACGCAGCGCGGCGAGCTGATCGTCGCGCTGGGCGACACCGCGCTCGAGGCCGCGACGGCCGCCGCAATCCAGTGGCGAGCGGTGTGGAGCCGCGTCCCGCATAGCGCGTGAGCGCCGCGTCTCAGGCGAGGAAGCGCGCCCGCAGCGCGGCCGACGGCACCGGGCACGCCTCCAGCCGTCCAAACCAGCGGTAGCGGCGGCGCGCAAACGCGTCATAGGCGGCGTCGCAGAGCGAGCGGGGCAACAGCCAGCGCAGCGCGGCGAGCCAGCGCCAAGGCGCCGGAAGCTCGCGCAGCACGCGGAAGAGCGCCGCCGAGCGCAGCGACACGTGCGAGCCTGCCGCGTCCGTCGCGACGAAGACGATCGCGTCGAAAGCGACGGGGATCTCGGGATGCCGGTGGCGAAGTGCTTCCGCCGTTTCGCCCTGGAGCGGCGCGTAGGACAGGCGAGCAACACGGTCGCGCGCGATCAGCCAGCGCACGCTGCCGTTGCAGAAGCCGCACACGCCGTCGTAGAGCACGAGGCGAGCGGGGAGCGCCCGCGTCACTCGGAGGCGTCGCCGATCCGGAACGCCTTGCGCGCCGCGCTCTCCCACTTCGTGAACGGGAGCTCGTCGCGCACCGCGCGAATCTTCTCGAACAGCGAGCCGACCACCGCGACGGTTTCGTTGCAGAGCGCGGAGAGGTCGGCGTCGGAGTCGTGGTAGATCGTCGCCATCAGGGGTCTCCGCGTGTGGGCCTGGCGCGGAGAGTACCAAGCGGTCAGCGGGCGTCGATCAGCTCGGCGAAGCGGCGCAATAGCCGTGGCCCACTGGGTGTCTCGCGCACGCCCGCGAGCAGTGCGTCGGGGTCGAGGCCTTCGGCGCGCGCTGCGTCGCGGCGAGCGGCGAGGTAGGCGCGCACCGCGTGCGCGTCGAACTCGGGGTGGAACTGCACGCCCCAGGCGCGCTCGCCCACCGCGAAGGCTTGCACCGGATCGAGTTCGCTCTCGGCCATGCGCACCGCACCAGCGGGCAGCGCGAGCACGCTCTCGACGTGGGTGGTATGCACAGATTCGGCCGGCCCTAGCACGGCGAGCAGCGGATCGGCCTGCGCCGGCTCGAGCGTGCGCACCACGACGGTGCCGATCTCGCGGCCGCGTGGGTTGCGGCCCACCGTACCGCCGAGCCCGTGGGCCAGCAGCTGATGCCCGTAGCAGATGCCGAGCACCGGAGTGCCGCGCACGGTCGCCCGTGCCAGCCACTCTGCCGTTCGTTCGCTCCAGGGCAGGTGCTCGCTGACCAGCGCCGACGAGCCGGTGACGACGACGGCGGCGGGCACCTCGGGTGCCGGAAGCGGCTCGCCCTGATCGACGGCCACGACGTCGACGGCGTCGCGCGCGAGGCCCATCCCGGCGGCGATCCACGCCTCGTAGTCGCCGCGTTGCGCGCGCAGCTCGGGCAGCGCGCTGCCCGTCTTCACGATCAAGAGCCGCCTCATGACGGCCCCTTTCCGGCGAGCGCCCGAAAGTGGTGCAGCGCGATCCCCGACGCGGTCGCGACGTTCAGCGAATCGGTGCCCTGCTGCATCGGGATCGTGACGCGCTGATCGATCCCGCCGAGTGCGGCCTCCGAGAGGCCCTTCCCCTCGCTTCCGAGCCACAGTGCGAGACGCCGCGGCGGGTCCGTGCAGCGGGCGAGCGGCGTAGCGCACGGCGCCGTCGTCAGCGCGATGCTGGTGAAGCCGGCCCGGCGCAGCACCGCGAGCGCCGACGGGCCGTCTTCTGCGCGCGCGTAGGGCACGCGCAGCGACGCTCCCATCGACACGCGAATCGCGCGGCGGTAGAGCGGGTCGACACTGCGCCGCGTCAGCACCACGCCGTCGGCGCCGAACGCGAGCGCGTTGCGGAATACCGCGCCGACGTTCTCGGAGCTGTAGACGTCTTCGAGCACCAGCAGTGTGCGCGGGCGCTCGGGATCGGAGCCGAGCAATGCCTCGAGGCTCGGATCGGGGCCGCGCTCGCCGGCGGCCAGGCAGCCGCGGTGCATCGAGTAGCCGACGACCGCGTTCAAGAGCGCCTGCGACGCGACGTACACCGGCGCCGCCGCGTCGAGCCGCTCGAGGGCCGGCGCGATCCCGCGCAGCCCCGCCTCGGTGACGAACACCGAGCGCGTCCGGTACGGCGACACCGTGAGCAGGCGCTTCACGTTGAGCCGCCCCTCGGTCATGAACAGGCCGTCGCGAACGCGCAGATCGGCGTCGCGCACGTTGCGGTAGTCGGCGATGCGCGGATCGTCGAGGCTCGCGATCGGCAGCGCGCGCATCACGGCTCGAAGCTCCCGTCGGCGCGCCGCCGCCAGCCGCCCGCGGCGGCGTTGCCGCCGTCGACGTGGAGCGTCGTACCGGTGACGAAACGCGACAGGTCGGACGCGAGGTAGACGGCAGCTCCCGCGACGTCGTCGACGTGTCCGGCGCGCGCGAGCGGCGTCCGCACGTCGAACGAGCCGGTGCCCGGCGTCGGAATGACGTCGGGCGCGATGCAGTTGACGCGGATCCCGCGCCCGCCGAGCTCGAGCGCCAAGCTCTTGGTGAGGTTCTCGACCGCGGCCTTCATCGCGGAGTAGATCGCATAGCCCGGACCTGCGCGATGCGCCTCGATCGAGGTGATATTGATGATTGCGCCGGAGCCCTCCGGCAGCCACGGAGCCACCGCGCGCACGAAGTGGGTGACGCTGGTGAAGTTCTCGTGCACGAGCGCCTCCTGGCCGCGCGCGGACACGTCGAGGAACGGCGCCGCGAAGCCGCCGCCGGCGTTGTTTACCAGCACGTCGACGCGGCCCCACGCGCCGCCGAGCTCGCCCGCGAAGCGCGCGACGGCCTCGCCGTCGCGCACGTCGAGCACGGCGGTGCGGACGCGGCGACCCGATGCGCGCACGCGCTCTGCGGTCTCGGCGAGTGCTTCCGCGTCGCGGTCGCAGAGCGCCAGGTCGGCGCCGAAGCGCGCGTAGGCTAGCGCGATCGCCGCGCCGATCCCGGCGGCTGCCCCGGTGACGAGTGCTTTCCGATCGGTGAGCCGGACGTCGTCGGGGCCGAGCGGCATGGTGCGATCAGAGTACCCAAGCTCTTGAGCCGGGGCGCGCATTGAACCTAGACTGGTGGGCCCATTCTCGGAGGAGCCCGCGATGGCCCGACCGCTCCGCTTCGGTGTGACCCTGCCGCAGATCAAGCGCACGTGGGCGGAGGCGTCCGCCTGTGCGCGCGAGTTCGACGCGCAGGGCTTCGACTCGCTCTGGGTGTGCGATCACGTCTACGGCGTCCCGATCCCCAATCTGCCGATCCTCGAGGCGTGGACGCAGCTCTCGGCGGTCGCCGCGATCACGGAACGCGCGAAGCTCGGCACGCTGGTGACACCGCCGTTCTTCCGGAACCCGGCGATCCTCGCCAAGCAGATCGCCACGCTCGACCAGATTTCCGGCGGGCGCGTGATCGCCGGGCTCGGCGCCGGCTGGTTTCCGCCCGAGTTCGAGCAGACCGGCTGCGCGTTCCCGAGCACGCGCGAGCGCCTGCGTGCGCTCGAGGAGATGGTCGAGATCCTGAAGCGGATGTGGACCGACGAGAAGGCGACGTTCACGGGGCGCTACTTCAAGGTGTTGGATGCGCTGTGCGAGCCGAAGCCGGCGAAGCGGCCCGAGATCCTGATCGGCGGCGGCGGCGAGCAGGTGCTGATGGGGATCGCGGCGCGCCACGCCGACGTGTGGAACAACATGGCGGTCTTCCAGGCCCAGCTTCCGCAGAAGGTGGCAGCGCTGCGCCGGCGCTGCGAGCAGCTGGGCCGCGACCCCGACTCGATCGAGATCTCGCAGCAGTGCGTCGTGGTGATCGCCGAGGACGACGCGGCGGCGAAGACCGCGCTCGAGAAGGCGAAGAAGATCTACGGCGGCCACATGGGCGGCGCGCTCGAGGAGCACGGCATCTGGGGCTCACCCGACGCCGTGATCGAGCGGATCGAACGCCACCGCGCGCTCGGAGTGAGCCTGTTCGTGATCGAGTTCTTCGGCCGCGACACCCGCGAGCCGGCGCGGCTGTTCGCCGAGAAGGTGATGCCGGCGTTCGCGTAGCTCGCGATCAGTAGCCGATGACCTGGCGGCCCTCGACTCCGGCCGTCCCCGGCAGCGGAACCGGGATCTTCGGATAGCCCGGCGGGAGCCCGGCGTCGATCTCCTGGATCCGCTGCGTGGTGGCCACGACGAACATGTCCTCCGTGATCCCTTGGGCAGGCGGCGGCGGCACGTGGACAGGCAGCGGCGTCAGCAGCAGCACGTGGCTTCTGGCCGGACGGCAGATTCTGGAGCCAGCCACTCGCAGCGCAGGTCGCGGAACAGGAAGCCATAGGACTCGTGGTCGATCGACCTACCTCGCTGCTGCAGGTCACCACCCGCGTTTCGGATCGTCTCGTCGCATTGCATGG
>CAZPNB010000210.1:0-4836 GCA_964587305.1 uncultured Spirochaetales bacterium
CGGCGGCGGTGCGCGCCGAGGTGGCTGCGCTGCTCGCGCGCCGCGAAGCGACCCAGCCGCTGTCGGTACCGTCCTGCGGTTCGGTGTTCAAGAACCCGCCCGGCGACTTCGCCGGGCGCCTGATCGAAGCGGCCGGGCTCAAGGGGCACCGGGTGGGTGGAGCCCAGATCTCCCCGTTGCACGCGAACTTCATCGCCAACACCGGAGGCGCTACCGCGTCCGACGTGATCGAGCTGATCCGCCTCGCAAAGCAGCGGGTGCGCGAGCACAGCGGCACTCAGCTCGAGTGCGAGGTCCGGATCTTAGGAGGGGCGACATGAGCAAGACGGGCCGCGGCAGCGCGCGCGATCGGATGGAGCAGGAGGCGCAGCGGCGCCACGCGCGCGCGCATTCCCACCTCGATCGGTTGCGCAACCGGCGCACGGAACCGGCGGCGCGCGTCGCGCTGCGCCCCGCTGGACTCGGGGTCGCACTGCTGACCGCGCTGGTGACCGGCGTCTGGATCGGCGACGACGCGCTCGCCCATCTGGGCGAAACGGGCTGGCGCGTGTCGGCGGTCGAGGTGCAGGGCGCCGGCCGGCTGTCGGCCGTCGAGGTCGCGCGCGCCGCCGGTGTCGCGGTAGGCGACGGCTACCGTGCGGCCGATCCGCACCAGCTCGCGCAGGCACTCGGCGAGAACGCCTGGATCGCGGAGGCGCACGCCGCACGGCTGCCTGGCGGGACCGTCGTGCTGCGCGTGCGCGAGCGCGAGCCGCTCGCGGTGATCGAAGCGCGCGGCGGACCGCTGGGTGTCGACGCCGATGGGCGGCCGTTCGCGGTGCTCGATGCGCGCGAGGCAAAAGACCTGCCCCGGCTGCGCTGCGAGAGCACGCCGCCGCCGGGCGAGGCCGACGCGCGGCTGGCCGAGGCGATCCGCGTCGCACGCTCGCTGCCCAAGCGCGGGCTCGCGCTGCCGCGCGAGATCGTGCTCGGCTCCGAGCGCGACCCGGAGGGGCTCGTGCTGGTGCTGCCGGGGATCGGCGCGCGCTTCGTGCTCGGCGCCGAGGACCTCGACGCGCGCGTAGGAATGATGGCCGAGCTGCTCGCGAAGCGGCCGGCGCAGGTCGCGGACGCGGCCCGGGTGGATCTTCGTTTTGCCGGACAAGCAGTCCTGCAGGGGAAGGCCGGCGCAAAGAAGCCGGCGTGAACAGGCAGTCTCAAAGGGGGGGGGGAGCATGGCCAGGAAAGAGGATCTGATCGTCGGGCTCGACATCGGCACCACGAAGGTGTGCGTGATCGTCGCGGCACCGACCGGGAACGGGGTCGACATCGTCGGGATCGGCACCCATCCGTCGCGCGGGCTGCGCAAGGGTGTCGTGGTGGACATCGACGCCACCGTCGCTTCGATCAAGCACGCGGTCGAGGAGGCCGAGCTGATGGCCGACTGTGAGATCAGCTCGGTCTACGCCGGCATCGCCGGCAGCCACATCCGCGCGTTCAACTCGCACGGCGTCGTCGCGGTGAAGGACCGGGAGGTGGCGCCGAGCGACGTGAAGCGGGTGATCGACGCGGCCAAGGCGGTCTCGATCCCGATGGACCGCGAGGTCATCCACGTGATCCCGCAGGAGTTCATCATCGACGACCAGGACGGCATCCGCGAGCCGCTCGGAATGAGCGGCGTGCGGCTCGAGGCGAAGATCCACATCGTCACCGCCGCGGTCACCAGCGCGCAGAACATCGTGAAGTGCGCCAACAAGGCCGGGCTCAACGTGATGGACATCGTGCTCGAGCCGCTCGCCTCGGCTGAGGCCTGCCTGGCCGAGGACGAGCGCGACCTGGGGGTGTGCCTGATCGACATCGGCGGCGGGACCACCGACGTGGCGGTGTACGCGGAGGGCTCGATCAAGCACACCTCGGTGCTGGGCCTCGGCGGCGCCCACATCTCCAACGACATCGCAGTCGGCCTGCGCACGCCGTTCGACGAGGCCGAGCGGGTGAAGAAGAAGTTCGGCGTCGCGGCGGCCCGCTTCCTCCGCAGCGACGACGTGATCAGCGTGCCCAGCGTCGGCGGCCGGCGCCCGCGCGAGGTCACGCGCAAGCTCCTGTGCGAGATCATCGAGCCGCGCGTCGACGAGATCCTGTCGCTGGCCCGCCAGTCACTGGTGAAGGAGGGCCTCGAGGACCGGATCCCGTCCGGCGTGGTGCTGACCGGGGGATGCTCCGCGCTAGAGGGCGTGCCCGATCTCGCGGAGGAGATCTTCGAGACACCGGTGCGAATCGGCATCCCGTGTCGGGTGGGAGGTCTCCAGGACGTGGTCCGGGGCCCGATGTACGCCACCGGCGTCGGTCTGGTGCTATTCGGGGCGTCCCAGGATCGCGAGAACACCCGATTCAGGATCCGGGACGAGTCGATCTTCGGCCGGGTCAAGCAGCGGATGCGGGATTGGTTCTTCCAGTTCGAGTGATCGAGCGAGGGATCCGGGCCAACGAGCGATCGGGGCAAAAAAAACTGCTCCGGGGACTCACAAGAAACGGCGTTTTTCGATAGGATCGGAAAAATTGCCATCGCGCACTGGGGGGTGAGAGCATGGCCATCAAGCGTTCTTCCGAGCGCGGGTCGACCCGCGGCAATCTTCCGGGACAGACGGAGCTCATCCGGAGACCGGAGCCCGACTCCCTGCCGGAGCGGGATCCGATCGAGTTCGAGGAGTCGGGGTCCCACCGGGCCGTGATCAAAGTGGTGGGTGTCGGCGGTGGAGGCGGCAACGCCCTCAACAACATGGTGGTGTCGGGGCTCAGCGGGGTGGACTTCATCGCCGCCAACACCGACGCACAGGCGCTCCAGTTCAATCTTGCGCCGCTCAAGATCCAGCTCGGCAGCGAGGTGACGCGCGGGCTCGGCTGCGGCGCCGACCCGGACAAGGGGCGCGCCTCTGCGCTCGAGGTCCGCGAGCGCCTGGCCGAGCTGTTCCGCGGCACGGACATGGTGTTCGTCACCGCGGGCCTCGGCGGCGGCACCGGCACCGGCGCGGCGCCGATCGTGGCCGAGGTCGCGCGCGAGGCCGGCGCGCTGACCGTGGGCGTCGTGACCAAGCCGTTCCTGTTCGAGGGGCGGATCCGCCAGCGCCACGCGCAGCGCGGGCTCGACGAGCTCCACCGCGTGGTGGACACGGTGATCACGATCCCGAACCAGCGCCTGCTCGCGATTGCCGGCAAGAACACCGGGATGCGCGACGCGTTCAAGCTGGCCGACGACGTGCTCCACAACGCGGTGCGCGGCATCTCGGACCTGATCACGATCCACGGCCTGATCAACCTCGACTTCGCCGACGTGCGAACGATCATGAACGAGATGGGCGTCGCGCTGATGGGGACCGGCGTCGGGCGGGGCGAGGACCGGGCCGAGGAGGCCGCGCGGATGGCGATCTCGAGCCCGCTACTGGAGGACCTCTCGATCGACGGTGCCCACGGCGTGCTGATCAACATCACCGGCGGCCCGGATCTGACGCTGTACGAGGTGAACGAGGCATCGACGCTGATCCAGGAAGCGGCGCACGAAGACGCCAACATCATCTTCGGCGCGGTGATCGACGAGAGCATTCCGGAAGGCGAGATGCGGGTGACGGTGATCGCGACCGGTCTCGAAGGCGACCGGATGCGACGCGGGCGCGAGGTGTCGGTGGATGACCTCGGCAAGGTCACCCCGCTGCGCCGCGAGCCGGTGCCGGCAGCGCGCGCGCCGCTGTCGGCGGAGCGCGCAGAGGCGTACGCCCGCCCGGAGCAGACGACGATGCTCACGCCGGCACCGCCGGTGCAGCCGCAGAGCGCGCTGCACGGCGGTCACGCCGGCCCCGCAGGTCGCTCGGCTCCGAGTGGCGACGACTGGATCTCGCCGTTCGAAGACGAGCTCGACGTGCCCACCTTCCTGCGCCGCCGTGGCGCCGAGGAGGACGAGGAAGAGGATCGGGACAGCCCGGCGTTCCTCAGGCGTTCGGCAGACTGACTCCCGGCGGAATGCTCAGGCGTAGGCGCGGGCCATCAGCAGGATCAGGCCCACGTAGGTCAGGGTCAGCCAGACGTTGTGGTTGCGTAGGGGGCGCTCCACGAGTCGTTCCTCATCATCTCGATCCCGATGAGATCGATTCGAAACGATCGGCGCCCGGCTTGAGCACTCACACAGCCCTTGGTGACCCTCGTCACCAAGAAAATCGCGCTACAGCGCCTCGACCGGCGCCAGGATCTCGGCCGCGTCGAAGAAATAGGCGATCTCGATCTTCGCGGTCGCGGGGGAGTCGGAGCCGTGCGCCGCGTTGCGCTCGATGTCGGTGCCAAAGTCGCCACGGATCGTGCCGGCCGGCGCATCGTTCGAGTTCGTCGGGCCGAGCAGGTCGCGATGCGCCGAGACCGCGCCCTCGCCTTCGAGGACGCTCACCACCACCGGCCCCGAGATCATGAACTTCACCAGGTCCGCGAAGAACGGCCGCTGCTTGTGCACCGCGTAGAAGCCACGCGCGAGCGTCTCGGTCAGGCGGATCTTCTTGAGCGCGACGATGCGCAGCCCCGCCTTCTCGAAGCGGCAGAGGATCTCGCCGGTGGCGCCCGGAGCTCCGGTAGCGTCGGGCTTGATGATCGACAGCGTGCGCTCGAGACTCATATTTTTCTCCTGAGACTGACAAAGGCAAAGTAGCGCAGTTTAGCGGCGCACCCCTGCAAGCTGCGGCGCGAGGGCATGCATCACCGGCCACGGCGTCCGCCACCGCCACCACCGCCGCCGCCGCCACCACCGCCGAAACCACCGCCGCCTCCACCACCACGAGGCCCGCCCGTGAATTTGCGGTGACACGCGTCGGCGCCGAT
>CAZPNB010000211.1:0-5277 GCA_964587305.1 uncultured Spirochaetales bacterium
CAGGCCGCGCGCGTCACGCCAGCAGCGCGCGCAGGTCGCGCAGCGCGCGGTCGATGCCGACTAGCATGGATCGCGTCAGCGCGGCGCGCCCGACCGCCACGCGCTCCGCCGCCGGAGCGGCCTGGATCACCTCGGGCAGCGTCCGGTAGCCGAGCCCGCCGCCGAGCCCGAGCCCGAGCTGGAGCTTCGCCGCCAGCCGCGCGGCGTCGCCCAGCTGCGTCAGCTCGCTGCGGCGCTCGGCGTTGGGCAGATCGACGAGCGCTCCGGTGTAGAGCTCGACGTGCAGAACGCCAGCTGCGTGCGCTGCCTTGACCGCCTCTAGCGTCGGCGCGATCAGCGCCACCACGCCGATGCCGGCTTCGCCGAGCGCGCGAATCACGCTGCCGAGACCGCTCGCCCCGCTCCGGAAGTCGAGCGGGCTCCCCGCGCTCCGCCCCTCGCGGCGATCCGAGGCGAGCAGCACCGCGTCGGGGCGGATGTCGAGTGCGACGCGCACCAGCGACTCGAGCGGCGACATCCGCAGCTCGAGCCGGCGCGCCGCGCGCCGCGTGTCGCGCAGGTCCTCTTCGCGCACCGGCTTCAGATCCGGATTGACGCCGAGGCGCACGGCATCGACGCCGGCCAGCTCGGCAAGCGTCGCCGCGGCGGGTAGATCGACCTCCGACGCCGCCGTGGCCTCGCGCAGGCTCGGCAGAGCGTCGAGCTCGAGCGTGAGCGCCCTCATCAAGCGCTCCCCGCCAGGCTGCGCTGCAGCGCGGCGGCGAGATCCTCGGCGTATTCGCGCACTCGCACCTCGTCGTCCCCCTCTACCATCACGCGCGCCTTCGGTTCGGTGCCGCTGTACCTCACCAGCACGCGACCCTCGCTGCCGAGTGCCGCCTCCACCGCGCAGAGCTTCTTCTGGAACTCGGGCAGGTCCTCGACCGGGCGCTTCCGGGAGACGCTCACGTTCACCAACACCTGGGGCACCCGCTCGAAATCTGCAACCAGCTCGGACAGCGGACGCCCGGTGCGGCGCACGATCGCCAGCACCTGGAGGGCGGTCAAGAGACCGTCGCCGGTGGTGTTGTGATCGAGCATCACGACGTGGCCCGACTGCTCGCCGCCCAGGTTGTAGCCACCCGCGCGCATCGCCTCGACCACGTAGCGGTCGCCCACCGCTGTGCGCACCAGCCCGAGCTGGCAGCGGGCCAGCGCGCGCTCCAGGCCGAGATTGCTCATCACCGTCGTCACGATCGCACCGCCCGCGAGCACGCCGCGTTGGCTGAAATCGCGCGCGAGCAGCGCCAACAGCGCGTCTCCGTCCACGGTCTGACCGCGCTCGTCCACCATCACGCAGCGATCGGCGTCGCCGTCGAGTGCGACGCCGATGTCGCCCCGCACCTCGCGGACCACGGCGCCCGTCCGCTCCGGGTAGAGTGCGCCGCACGCGTCATTGATGTTGCGTCCGTTCGGCTCGACGCCGATCGCGACCACCTCCGCACCGAGCTCGCTCAGCACGGTCGGCCCCACCTTGTAAGCGGCGCCATGCGCGCAATCGAGCACCACCCGCATGTCTTCCAACGACAGCGCCCGGGGAAAGCTCTTCTTGAGGAATACGACGTATCGACCCGTCACATCGTCGATTCTTCGCGCCGCACCGATCGCGTCCGAATCCGCCCGATGGCTTGCGAGCTCCCCCGATTGGATCAGCCGCTCCACGCGCAGCTCGATCTCGTCGGGCAGCTTGAACCCATCTCGAGAGAAGAACTTGATGCCGTTGTCCTGGTAGCCGTTGTGGCTGGCGGAGATCATCACGCCGGCGTCGCAGCGCATGTCGGCGGTCAGGAAGGCCATGCCGGGGGTGGGCATCGGCCCCACCTGGAGCACGTCGACCCCCATCGAGCAGATCCCCGCGGCCAGCGCATCCTCGAACAGGTAGCCCGAGAGGCGGGTGTCCTTGCCGATGATCACCCGTCTGCGCTCGAGGCCGCCGCTGGCGAAGACGTGGGCCACCGCCTGGCCGAGCGCGAGCGCCATCTCGGCGGTCATCGGATACACGTTGGCGCGCCCGCGCACTCCGTCCGTCCCGAACAGGCGTTCCTTGTCGCTCATTGCTGGCTCCAGTGCAGTTCCGCTTCGGCGTCGTCCACGACCAGGCGCTCTTTCTCGGTCATCGCTTGCTCCGTGTCGGCGCATCCGGCTGCGGAAGCGTCTCGACCTGCACGCGCACCTTCACCGGCCGCGGCTCCTCCATCCACACGTGATCGGCCAGCGAGAGCCTCACCTCGCGCTCCACCGGCTCTGTCGCCCCCCGGATCTCTAGCGTTTCGGTGATCGCCTCCCGCATCGAGAGCACTTCGCGGCGGTCGCCGGTCAGCCATACGTACGCGGGATCCACCTCCACCCACGCGACCGTGTAGCCCTCCGCAGGGTCGCCGACGATATCGGCGCGCACCCGCACCGACTTGCGCCCGCGTCGCGCGAAACGCAGCTCGAGGCTGGCCGGAGAGCGGCTGACGATGCGCGCCCCGTTCGGCAGCTGCTCCTCGATCCGCCCCGGATCGATCTCGTATACCGCGTCACCGCGCTGGGCGCCGGACACGTCGATCCGGTACTCGATCTTCGAGGGTCCGACGTCGCGCAGCGCTGCGCGGCTGCCGAGCACGCGGATGTTGACGGCGCGCGCGCTCTGATCGACCAGCACCAGATCTTCGGAGACGCCGTCGAAGACGATCGGAATGTCCACGCCGCGCTCGATGTTCGAAGTGCCGTGGGCCATGCCCCAGAGCACCATCGCGATCAGCCAGGCGAGCAGCAGCGTTCCGATTCGCAGCGGCACAGCGCTCTACCCGGCCACGCGCAGCGATGCGTCCGTCGCCGGCTCGCCAACCTCGGCGGGAATCGGCTCGACCGACAGCTCGGTCGCCGGAATATCGCGCAGGTCGCGGCGCTCGCCGTTCAGGATGTCGCGCAACACGCTGCGCAGCCGCGGCGCGTCCAGCCCCTGGACCATCGCGCCGCCGAGCGCCACCGACACAGCGCCGGTCTCCTCCGAGACCACCACCACCACGGCGTCGGTCACCTCGGTGAGGCCCACCGCCGCGCGGTGGCGCGTGCCGACGCCGTCGGGGAGGTCCTCGCGGAGCGTCAGCGGCAGGATGCAGCCGGCAAACGACAGGCGGGCGTTCTGGATCACCACCGCCCCGTCGTGGAGCGGCGAATAGGGGATGAAGATCGAGATCAAGAGCTCCTTGTTGACCGCGGCATCGAGCGGCGTGCCGGTCTCGATCTGGTCGCCGAGCTGGATCTCGCGCTCGAGCACGATCAGTGCGCCGATCCGCTTGCGCGCGAGCTCCTGGCTCGCCCGGACGATCTCCTCGAGGATCTGGGTCTCGCGCTGCAGCGACGCCGACGGGAAGAATCCGCGTCCGACCTGCGCCAGCGCGCGGCGGATGTCGTGCTGGAACAGCACGATCACGATCAGCACGCCGTATTGCACGAAGTTCTCGAGCACCGTGCGCAGCGTGACGAGCTGGAAGATCTCCGACGCCAAGCTCGCCGCGAACAGCACGAGCAGACCGAGCAGGATCTGGAACGCGCGGGTGCCGCGGATCAGGATCAGGAGCCAGTAGATCCCGATCGTCACCAGCAGGATGTCGATCACGTCGCGCACCGGGTCGAAGTTGGACCCGAAGTACTCGAGCAGGCCGCGCAGCAGACCCCAGAGCGTCTCGATCACGCCCTGCCCTCCACCCGCGCCGCGCGCAGCGCGCGTGCCACCGCGCAGACCCGCACCGCGCCCGCGACGTCGTGCACGCGCACCGCGTCCGCGCCTTCGTACACGGCGATCGCACACGCGGCAAAGGTCGCGGCGTCGCGGTCGGGCGCCGCGTCTCCGGTGAGCCGGCCGAGGAACGACTTGCGCGACGGACCGACGAGCACCGGGTACCCGCCGCCCACCGCCGCGCGCAGCGCGCCGATCCGCACCAAGAGCGCGTGATTGTCCTCGGGGCGCTTCCCGAAGCCGATCCCCGGATCGATCACGAGCGAGTGCTCGGGAATGCCTGCCGCCCGCGCGATGGCCAGCGCGGCGCGCAGCTCGGCCGCCACCTCCTCGATCACCGCGTCGTAATGCGGGGCGCGCTGCATCGTCTCGGGAGTGCCGCGCGAGTGACCCACCACCAGCTCCGCACCGGCGCGCGCCACCACCGCCGCCAGCTCGGGGTCGAAGCGCAGACCGGAGACGTCGTTCACCACGCGCGCTCCGGCCGCGAGCGCGGCCAGCGCCACCGGTGCCTTGCGCGTGTCGATCGACACCGGCGTCGCGAAGCGCTTCGCGAGCGCCTCGATCAGCGGCACCGCGCGCTCGCACTCGAGCGCCGCGGGTACCGGGTCGGCACCCGGACGCGTGGACTCGCCGCCGACGTCGAGCACACCCGCTCCCGCGCGAACCTGGGCCGCCGCGAGATCGATGCCGCGCGCCAGATCGAGGCCTGCCGCCCCGCGCACGAACCGCCCGCCGTCCGAGAACGAGTCGGGCGTGGCGTTCAACACCCCGACCACCGTCACGCCGCGGAAGATCGCCGACATGCGGCGCGGCCTCCTAACCCGGGACGGGCTCGGGTTCGGGAAGCTTGTCTCCGGAGAACTTCCCGGAGGGCTCCGCCGCCCGTTTCGGCGCAGATTCCTTCTTCGCCGCGGTGACGGGGGGGGGGAGCGGGGGGAGAGACTTGTTCTGCACCAGGAGCCGGAGCTCTTCGGTGTCGAGCGTCTCGCGCTCGAGCAGCGCGTCGCTGATGCGGTCGAGGGTCTCGCGATGGTCGACGAGCAACTGCTTGGCCTCGTCGTAGAGGCCGCGCAGGATCACCGTGATCTCTTCGTCGATTTCGCGCGCCTTCGAGCCGCTGTAATCCTTGCGTGCGACGAAATCGCGGCCGAGGAAGACGTCGTGCTCGTCGTCGGCGAACGAGACCGGCCCGATCTTCTCGCTCATGCCGTAGGAGCACACCATGCGTCGGGCCAGCTCGGTCGCCTGCTTGATGTCGTTGGCGGCGCCGGTCGTGAGCTGGCCGAACACCAGCTCCTCGGCCGCGCGGCCGCCCATCGCGTGCCGGATCCGCGCGAGGATCTGCTCCCGCGTCAGGCTGTACTGGTCCTCCAGAGGCATCGTCCAGGTCACTCCGAGCGCCATGCCGCGCGGGATGATCGTCACCTTGTGCACCGGGTCCGCGTGCGGCGACAGCAGCGCCACCAACGCGTGGCCGGCCTCGTGGTAGGCCGTCTCGCGCTTGTCCT
>CAZPNB010000212.1:0-3780 GCA_964587305.1 uncultured Spirochaetales bacterium
GGTCCCCGTCGATGCCCTCGCTGTAGGAGAACGCGCCGGCAGCGGACGGCAGCGCGGTGAGCACACACGCAAGCCAGAGCCTTCGCATACCATCCCCTTCGAGTCGTGCGGTCGGGCATTCTGGAGCAAATCGCGTGCCAACCCCGGAACGGATGGAGACGCCCCGTACACGATCTGGTGGCAGGACCGTGCCCAATTTGGGGAACTTGTTTCTCTCGCGCACGGCCGCCCTCCCGGCCGAGGCGAGGTTCCGGCCGACTTGCTCGCGCATGTCGGTGGGGAAGTTTCGGAAGTTCCCACGAGAGTCCCACAAGCGAAACGGCCGAGGTGACGGATTCGCCTAACTCTCGGCCGTATCGGAGATTCCTGGAGCGCGAGACGGGGTTCGAACCCGCGACCCTCAGCTTGGGAAGCTGATGCTCTACCAACTGAGCTACTCGCGCGTGGTGGCCATCCTAGCAGAACGCGGGCGTCGCCAGCGGTCAGACCGAGGAGATCAGAACGGCGGGACGCGCGGGGGCGGAGTGTGGGCACCGCGCTCGGCGAACAGATCGGCGGTGTCGGCGGCGCCTTCGTCGCGCTTCGACGCCGCACGGCGCAGGATCGCCGCGTAGCTGTGGGCGACGCAGCCGGGGCCGATCACGCCGAGGTCGGTGAGGCGGCGGTGCATCGCGCGCAGGTTGTAGTGGGGCACGGTGATCAGCAGGTGGTGCTCCATGTGGTAGTTCACGCAGTTGGGCGCGATCAGCAGGCGCTCCCACCAGCGGGGCACCGTGGTTCGGGTGAGGCCGTACGGCTCGGCGGCGTCGGGGGTGAGGGCGTGCTCGGCGATCGAGCGGATCCGCGTCACCAGTGTGTTGATCGTCAGCCAGGCGCCCACCCAGAGCAGGTAGAGCGCGGGGTGACCGGCGAGCGTCAACACCGCGAGCAGCACCGCGTTGGTGATCGCGACGCCTTGCGCCGCGCGGCGCGCAACCGGATCCTCGCGCCAGCGCCCGAACGTGCGCCGGAACGCGGCCACCGCGAACTTCGCGCCGGTCTGCCCCGAGAGGTCGCGCCACAGCTTGCGCCGCAGGCTGGCGGGCGTGATCGGAAACGGTGCGACGAGGCCCAGGTCGGGGTCCTTCGCCGATCCGGTGTGGGCGTGGTGCTGGAGGTGGTAGGGGCGATAGGGGGTGAGGTCGCTCCACACCGGATAGCCGCACAGCCAGTTGCCCACCCAGTCGTTCACTCGCTTGTTCGAGAACAGCGACCGGTGCGACGCCTCGTGCATCAGCACCGCGAGGCCGAGCTGGCGCGCGCCGATCAGGAATAGCGCCGCGACGATCGTCACTGGGTTCGTCCACACCGCCACTAGCGCCATCGCGGCGAACGTGATCGCCCAGTCCAGCGCCACCGAGGCGGCGCTCTTCCAGTCGTTCATCGCGAGCCAGCTGTCGATCTCGTTGCGCGTCACGAGATCGCGCCAGGTCGGCTGCGGTTGCGGCTGGGCTGCGCTCATCGCGAGATCCTCCTGAAAACGTCAGGCGCTCATCGCCCAGCGGGTGTCCGCCGGCGCGGCGCGGTGCGGGACGCCGAAGCGCCCCAGGAAGGCGGCCCATGCCTGGCGGCCGAGGCGGTCGTAGGCGCGCATGCTCTCGAGCAGCGCGCGCCGCTCGCCTTCGTCGATCAGCGGGGCGGGGAGCAGCGGGTCGAGCACGAGCTGCTGTACGACGCGACCGCCCTGCAGGAACGACTCGGTCATCGCGTCCGCCAGGGAGAGCGCAGGCAGACGCGCGCTGCTGCGCTCGATCTCGCGCCGCGCGGCGCGGTAGCGCCGCACCAGCGCATCGGTGTCCCACAGCCCACGCGCTCGCGCCTCAGCCGCGGGGTCGAGGTCGCCCAGCTCGAACACCAGCGCGTGTTCGGGTAGCCCCAGGGCTCGCAGCGTTTCGCGCACGCCGGCTACGCCCTCGCGCAGATTGGCGGGCCGCACGCGCAGTCTGGCTGCGAGCGGCTCGAAGCCCAGCAGGCGCAGCGCCTGAGACGCAATGCGCTGCGCGGCCCCGCGCCGCGGTGCCGCGGTGGGAGCCTGCACGCCGATCCAGCGCCCGTTCCACGGCCGGGTGCGGCGATCGATCTCGCGCCAGCCGGCCACGACCGACTGCACCGGTGCGGCGGCGGCGCCGAGGCGGTAGTGGCCGCGCTCGTCGCGTTCGAGCCGCCGATCGGCCAGCAGGCGGTGGAGCGCGACGCGGATGCTGCCCTCGGCGATCTCGAACAGCGCGCCGGCCTGGACCAGCGCCGCCACCGGCATGCTGCCGCGCCGCAGCGTCGACAGCAGGTCGAAGATCAGGCTGCGCGCGGTGGGCGGCTTCACGCCTCAAACATTACGGGATTAGAATGAATGTCGCAATTCGTGTAATGATTCGGAGGCTTCTCGCAGCTCCAGGGCCCGCACCTCCTGGACGATCGCCAGCGCCGCGGCCCCTGAGAGGCCCGGCTCGCGGAGCAGGCGCCGGCGCAGCTCGAGGCGGCGCGCGTGGGCACTTCCGCAGTCGTGAGGCATCGGCACGTGGACCCCCCGGAGATCGACTCGCAGCCAGCTCATGCCGGGGAGTGCCTTGGTTGCGCCTGGAGGTGACGGACCGCCCTTACCACGAGCCGACGTTCGGCATCGACGCCCACGGCTCGGCGGCGGCGAGCGGGGCGCCGTTCTGCAGCAGCTCGATCGAGACCCCGTCCGGGGAGCGCACGAACGCCATGTGGCCGTCGCGGGGCGGGCGGTGGATCGTCACGCCGGCGTCGAGCAGCCGCTGGCAGAGCGCGTAGATGTCGTCGACGCGGTAGGCGAGGTGGCCGAAGTTGCGCCCGCCGGCGAGCGTCTCCGGGTCCCAGTTGTAGGTGAGCTCCACCTGGGCCTGCGCGTCGCCGGGCGCGGCGAGGAAGACCAGCGTGAAGCGGCCGGCCGCCACGTCCACCCGCCGCAGCTCCTCGAGCCCGAGCTTGTTGCAGTAGAAGTCGAGCGATCGCTCCAGATCCGAAACGCGCACCATCGTGTGCAGGTACTTCACGGGTTCGTATACGCGGTCTCGCTGTGCAAGACCACATCGAGGCCGTCGAACTCCTGCTCGTCGGTGACGCGCAGGCTGCCGAACACGGCCTTCAGCGCGTACAGGATCACCACGCTCACGGCCGGCGCGTAGACCGCGGTGAACGCCACGCTCGTGAGCTGCTTCCCGACCTGGGCGCCCCAGGAGACGCCCTCGGGCAGCGCGAAGTCGGCCATGAACAGGCCGGTCGCGATCGCGCCCCACATCCCGCCCACGCCATGCACGCCGAACACGTCGAGCGAGTCGTCGTAGCCGGCGGTGGGCTTGAGCAGCGTGACGGCGGCATAACAGATCACCGCCACCCCGAAGCCGATCCAGATCGAGCTCATCGGTGTGACGAACGCGCAGGCCGGCGTGATCGCGACGAGCCCGGCGACCGCAGCGGTGGCCGCGCCGAGCACGGTCGGCTTGCCCCGATGCAGCCACTCGATCGTGACCCAGCCGAGCACCGCGGCGGCGGTTGCGGTGTTGGTGGTGAGGAACGCGAGCCCGGCGATCCCGTCGGCGGCGAGCTGGCTGCCGGCGTTGAAGCCGAACCAGCCCACCCACAAGAGCGCTGCACCGATCACGGTCAACGGCAGGCTGTGCGGCGGCATCGGCTCCTTCCCGTAGCCACGGCGCGGTCCGAGCACGATCGCCGCGGCGAGCGCCGAGAACCCGCTCGACATGTGCACGACGAGACCGCCGG
>CAZPNB010000213.1:0-3112 GCA_964587305.1 uncultured Spirochaetales bacterium
GGAGGGCGGCGCGCTCGTCGCCACCAGCGGCTGCGCGGCCCACGAGCTCCGCGCCCGACAGCTCGCGGATCCGAGTCTCGCGATCGAGATCCCGAAGGAGTTCGACACGCCGTGGCCGACGCGCGCCGCGTGCTTGTCGCACGCAGCCGCCGAAGACCCCGACGCACCGGGCCCGCTCCAGCCGATCCAGTTCAGCCACAAACACCACGCGGGTCTCTACCAGATCGACTGCCAGTATTGTCACTCGGGAACCGATCGCTCTCCGGCCGCGGGCGTGCCGTCGGTGGAGCTGTGCATGGGTTGCCACGCCCAGTTCCCGCCCAGCTATGACCAGCTAGAGGGGATCCGCACGCTCAAGAAACACTGGGCGGACAAGCAGCCGGTCGAGTGGGTGCAGATCCACCGGCTGCCCGAGCACGTGCAGTTCCAGCACCGCGCCCACGTGCGCGCGGGCTTCGCGTGCCAGGAGTGTCACGGAGCCGTCGAGGAGCACGACAGGCTGTGGCTGGTCCCAGACACGATCTGGTGGCCGTGGCTGTTGCCCGCCGCGAAGCTCGAGATGGGCTGGTGCATCGATTGTCACCGCCAGAATGGCGCGACACAGGATTGCTACGCCTGCCATTACTAGGTGAGGGCGCGGCGCGTGAGCGCCGGAGCTGGGGACGGATGGCCGATTTCGATCGACGCGAATTCTTGAAGCTGGTCGGCACGGGCGCCGGGGCCGCCGCGGCGGCGGGCTGCTCGGAGCTGCCCGAGAAGCTGATTCCCTACGTGGTGCAGCCGGAGGAGATCACTCCGGGCCTGCCGGTGATCTACGCCTCCACGTGTCAGGAGTGCAGCGCCGGCTGCGGGCTGCACGTCCGCACGCGCGAGGGCCGGCCGGTCAAGCTCGAGGGCAACCCGGAGCATCCGATCAACCGCGGCAAGCTGTGCGCGCGTGGCCAGGCCAGCCTTTCGCGCACCTATCACCCCGATCGCTACCGCAGCGCGCTGGAGCGGGACGTCGACGGGAACCTCACCGCCGTCACCTGGGAGAAGGCGACCGCGCGGCTGGCCGCCGCGATCGGCAAGGCCGGGCGCAAAGTGGCGGTGCTCGCTGCGCCGGTCGGACCGTCGCTCTCGGGCCTCGTCGACCAGTGGCTCGGCGCGGTCGGCGGCGGAACCCGGGTCGACTACGACCCGTTCGTACCCGAGGCGCTGATCCGCGCCACGGAAGCGGTGTTCGGCGTCGCGTCGGTCCCGGTGTTCGACCTCTCGGAGACCGATCTGGTGATCGACTTCGGCTCCGACAGCCTGAGCACAGGCCTCTCCCCGGTCGAGCACGCGCGGCAGATCGCGCTGGCGCGCGACGCTGCGCGCGAAGACGGCCGCGCGGCCCGGCTCGTGTACATCGGCCCGCGGCAGGACGAGACCGCCAGCCACTCCGACGAATGGCTGGCGCCGAAGCCGGGCACCGAGGGAATCGTCGCGCTCGCGATCGCGCGGGCCGCGGTCGAAGCCGCCGGCACGCCGACCGGAGAGCTGGTGGTCGCTGCCGCGGCGATCGCGCGTCAGCTCGCCGGCTTCGGCGCCGCGAGCGTCGCGTCGCGCGCGGGCGTTTCCGCGGAGGCGATCCGCCGCCTCGGTGCCGCGATCGCAAACGCGAGACGGCCGGTCGCACTGCCGCCGGGGACAGCACTCGCCAGCCCCCGCGCCACCGCGACGGCCGGCGCCGTGCTGCTGCTGAACGCGGTTGCCGGCGCGATCGGGAAGACGGTCCACATCCCTGCTGCGCCGGCGCGGGTGGCGAGCTTCCGCAGCGTGACCCGGCTGGTCGACGCGATGCGCGCGGGCGACGTCGAGGTGCTGATCGTGCACGGCGCCAATCCCGTGCACTCGCTGCCGGCGGTGCAGGGCTTCGCGGACGCGCTCGCCAAGGTGAAGCTCGTCGTCTCGACCGCCTCGATGCCCGATGAAACGTCGGTCCGCGCGCACCTCGTGCTGCCCGACCACACGACGGCGGAATCGTGGGGCGACGCGGCGCCGCGGGCCGGTGTGCGCAGCATCGTGCAGCCGACGCTGCGGCCGCTCTTCGACACCCGCGCGTTTGGCGACACGCTGCTCGACACCGCGCGCGCGATCGGCGACACGGTCGCCGCGCGGTTGCCGGCCGCGAGCTTCCGCGCCGTGGTCGAGGCCGCCTGGCAGGACACAGACTGGCGCGCGGCGCTCCAGCGCGGCGGAGTGTTCGACGGCGGGACACCCGCCGCTCCGGTGATCGCCGAGGGCGTCGCGCGGCTCCAGTGGAAGGAGCCGCAGCTCGAAGGCGACGGCGACTTCGTGTTGCTGGCGGTCCCGTCGCCGCTGCTCGGCGACGGCCGCGGCGCGAACTTGCCGCTGCTTCAGGAAACCCCGGACCCGATCACGAAGATTACCTGGCAGTCGTGGGCCGAGATCAGCACGAAGGCGGCCGAGACGCTCGGTGTCAAACCCGGCGAGCTGCTCGCGATCGAGACCGCGCACGGCGTGATCGAAGTGCCGGCGTGGCCGCGCGGCGGCATCCGCGACGACGTGATCGCGGTCGCGATCGGCCAGGGCCACACGGTCGGGCGCTATGCGTCGATGGCGCCCGCTGGCGCGAGCGAGGGCCCGGCGCGCGGCGTGAACGTCAACGACGTGTTGCCGGCGCTCACCGACGAGACCGGTGGCCGCGCCTGGCTGACGACGAAGGCGAAGGTCACCGCCACCGGCCGCTTCCAGCGGATTCCGTTCACCCAGGGCACCGACAACAAGCGCGGCCGCCTGCTCGGCGAGCGCATCTCGCTGGTGGCGCTCGCCAGCGGCGAGAGCCCGTGGGCGGCGAACGAGGGTCCGGGGATGAAGCACGCCGCCGCTCCGCACGGCGGCGAGCACGCCGGCCCGCACGAGATCCGGCGCCACTACGACCCGGTGAACGACTCCACCGCGGACGACCCGTATCGCTGGGGCATGACGATCGACGTCGACAAGTGCACCGGCTGCAGCGCGTGCGTCGTTGCGTGCTACGTCGAGAACAACATCCCGACCGTCGGCGAGGCCGGCCTGCTGCGCAACCGCGCGATGAGCTGGCTGCGCTACGGCGGCTGGCGCTGGT
>CAZPNB010000214.1:0-3330 GCA_964587305.1 uncultured Spirochaetales bacterium
CCGAGGCGCGTCAGCCGATGGATGTAGGGCTGCTCGCCGCCGGTCACGAAGCGGCCGTCGCGCACCTCCTGCACGACCGGATCCGGCTGCGGCCGCGCGAACGGAAGCCCGAGGAACTCGGCCACGCGGAACACGTCGCGCATGAAGTAGCTCGGCCACAGCGGGTGCACGCGGTCGAAGAACTCCGGCGTGCGGATCGCGAGCGGGTACACCGGCCGGAAGCGGACGCGCAGCGCATAGCGCTTCTGCCATTCGTGTAGCCGCGGCGTCGCGAGATACGACCACGGGCTGCGAAACGACCAAAAGACGTCGATCTCGAGCGGATCCGCCACGGCCTACAACAGCTCTTCGGCCAGGAGCTCCAGCGCCTCGGGCTGGCCCGCGCCGATCTGGATCGTGTCGACCCAGCGCTTGCGGCCGGCTTCCTTCCAGGCCGCGAGGCGATCGCGGATGCGATCCTTGGAGCCCACCAGATGCACGGCGTCGACCAGCTCGTCGGGCACCGCGGCGGCGGCCTCCAGCTTCTTTCCGTCGAGGAAGAGATCCTGGATCTTCACCGCGGCCTCCTCGTAGCCCAGCCGCTTCGCGAGGTCGTTGTAGAAGTTCTTGTCGCGCGCACCCATGCCGCCGATGTAGAGCGCCATGAAGCCCTTCACCGGCATGCGCGCCTTCTCGAGGTCGTCGCTGATGATCACCGTGACGGAGGGCACCACCGCGAAATCCGCGAGACTCTTGCCGCCGCCCGCTTTCGCAAAGCCCTGCTGCAAGTAGGGCAGGTACACCGAGTCGAAGCTCTCGGGGTCCATCATCATCGGAAATACGCCGTCGGCCACCTCGCCGGCGCAGCGCATGCCCGCCGGGCTGATCGAAGCGGTGTAGATCGGGAGCTTCGGGTTCCCGTGCAGAATGCTCTTGAGCGGCTTGCCGTGTCCTGTCGTGCCTGGCCCCGACACCGGGATGTCGTAGATCTCTCCGTGGAACTCCACCGGCTTCTCGCGCGCCAGGATCTGCCGGATGATCGCGATGTACTCGCGCGTGCGCGTCAGCGGCTTGCCGTAGGGCGTGCCGTGCCAGCCCTCGACCACCTGCGGTCCGGAGGGCCCCAGACCCAGGATGAAGCGGCCGCCCGAGAGATGATCGAGCGTCATCGCGGTCATCGCGGTCATCGCCGGCGTGCGCGCCGGCATCTGCATGATCGCGGTGCCGCAGCGCAGCTTCGTCGTGCTCGCGAGCAGCCACGCCGCGGTGGTGGCGGCGTCGTTGCCGTAGGCCTCGGCTGTCCACGCCGAGTCGAAGCCGAGCGCCTCGGCGCGGCGCACCATCTCCAGATTCACGGTCGCCTTAGGTCCGAACGGCACGGCGCTGATTCCAAGCTTCATGCTTCTCTCCTGTTTTCCCCCGGATGCTCCGGATCATTGCACATTCAAGGCTCCACCACGTCGATCGCGTCGGACCCGCTGGGAAGCGAGACCCTCGTGCCGTCGCGGCCGAGCGTCACCCCGCCGGAGTAGACCTCGGAGACGCCGTCGAGGAACACACTCTCGAGACCCGGCACCAAGAGCGGCGGAACGATGTGGTAGAGGAGCAGGTGGCGCGCGCCGGCCGCCTGCGCGATCTCCGCGGCCTGCACGGGCGTGGTGTGATAGTCGAGGATGTCCGTGGTGATCTTCGCAACGCTGCGCTGCCCCGCGGCCGTCGCCGCATCGTGCAGCACGCCGACGAGATGCGGCGAGAGCGCCTCGTGCACCACGAGGTCTACCCCTTCCGCCTGGGCGAGCAGGCTCTCGGACTCCCTCGTGTCGCCGCTGACGACGAGCGAGCGGCCGCCGTAGTCGAAGCGGTAGCCGACGGCCGGAACGACCGGTTCGTGCTCGACGCGAAACGCGCGGACAAGGATCCCGCTCTCTTCCCAGACGGCGCTCGCCTGCCCCGCTGGCGGCGTCAAAAACGCGTGCGGAGACAAGCCCGCGCCGCCGTCGGGAACCACCTCGGGGCCGTGGTGCGCGGTGCGGTATCGCGCGTCGAGCCGATAGGCGCGGTTGAACCCCTCTGCCACGTCGAGCAGGCCCTCGGGCCCGTACACCGGCAGCGGCTGCGCGTGATTACCTCCGACCCAGCGCAGCATCGCCATCTCGCCGAGCCCGTCGATGTGGTCGCTGTGGTAGTGCGTCAGGAACAGCGCCGCGATGCGCCCGGGCGGCCAGCCGAGGATCCGCTGCAAGTTGCGCGCGCCGCCGGTGCCGGCGTCGACCACGAACAGCGTGCGGCCCGCCACGACAGCCACGCACGGCCCCGACCGCTTCGGATCGGGCAGCGGGCCGCCGGCACCACACAGCGCGACGTGCAGCCCGTCGGGCAGCTCCGCGATCGGATCCGCGGCCAGCGCGCGCTCGGCGCCAGTGCGCATCACGCGCGTCGCAATCGGACCGCACGCGGCGATCCCGAGCGAAACCACGACGGCGAGCACTCCGACTGCAACGAGCGCCCTGCGCATGTCCTTCCCCTCCCCGGGCCCGTGCGCCCGATCGATCGCGCCACTATATACTGCGGCGTCTGATTCAGGAGGTGCGAAGCGATGGCCGAAGCGCGCGTGGTGTTCCAGAACGCCAACCTGATCGACGGCAGTGGACCGCCGCAGCCGGGCGCGTCGGTCGCGATCGACGGCAATCGGATCGCCCACGCCGGCACGCGGCCGGCCCCCGCGCGCCCTGGCGACCGCGTGATCGACCTCGGCGGCAAGACGCTGATGCCGGGGCTCGTGCAGGGTCACTTCCACGCGGGCTTCGGCCCGACGCCCACGTCTGGCGCGGCGCCGATCCTCGGCCTCGAAGCGCCGGCGCCCTACATGGGCATGATCGCCGCGAAGAACGCGCAGATTGCACTCTCGTGCGGCGTCACCGGCATCATCGGGTCGAGCAACGGCGACAACCTCGACGTCTGCCTGCGCGAGGCGATGATCATGGGCCTCGTCGACGGGCCGCGCATCCTCGCCTGCGGCCACGAGTTCATGGCTTCGGGCGACATGGCCGACGGCACCAACCGCTCCTGGTTCATGGGCATTCAGCATTCAGGCCTCACGCGACGCCTCGACGGGCCGCAGGCGTTCCGACAGGCCACGCGCGAGGAGATCGGGCGCGGCTGCGACGTGATCAAGGTCTCGGCGGCGCCGGGCCACGGCTCCGCGCCGGTGCGCGACGTCTGCTACCTGACCCGCAACGAGATCGACGCAGTCGTCGGCGTCGCGCACGACCACGGTGTGCTCGTGCGCGCGCACTGCCCGTCGCGGATCGCGATCCTCGAGTGCGCGAAAGCCGGTGTCGACATCATCGA
>CAZPNB010000215.1:0-4661 GCA_964587305.1 uncultured Spirochaetales bacterium
ACCGAATCCGGCTCGAGCGATCCGAAGCTGATGGCTGCCGGCATCGGACAGGCGATGATCGCGACCGTGCTCGGTCTGGGCATCGCGATCCCGCTCTTGTTCATCAACGCGGGTCTCGCCACGCTGTCGCGCTCGATCGTCCAGGTGCTCGACGAGCAGAGCAACGGCCTGCTCGCCGAGCACATCGAGCGGAAGTCGGCCGAGACGGCCGTGCGTGGAGGTCCGCATGGCTGATTCCTGGCTGGCAACGCCCTATCAGGCGGTGATGGATCTGATGGAGGGCGGGGGGCCGTTCGTGCTGTGGATCTTCCTCACCGGCATCGTGCTGTGGGGGCTGACGATCGAGCGCTACTGGTACTTCACGCGCGTGCTGCCGGGCGAGGCGCAGCGGATGCTCGCGACCTGGCGCGAACGCGCCGAGCACAAGTCGTGGTGCGCGCGCGCGATCCGTCAGATGATGATCTCGCGCCTCAACGCGGGCATGTCGTCCAACTTGACGCTGATGAAGGTGCTGGTACCGCTTTCGCCGCTGCTCGGCCTGATCGGGACGGTGAGCGGCATGCTCAACGTGTTCGAGTCGATGGCACTGCGCGGCTCGGCAGACGCGCGCACGATGGCCGACGGCGTGTCCGAGGCGATGATCTGCACGCTGACGGGCCTCGCGGTGAGCATCACCGGCCTGTACCCGGTCTTCTACTTCAACGCGCGTACCCGCCGGCAGACCGAGCTGCTCGCGGACCAGTTCGAGTTCTGAGATGAAGACGCGGCGGGTCTCCGGAGCCGATCTCGAGTCGTCGACCGGCATCGACCTCGCGCCGATGCTCGACTTCGTCCTCAATCTGCTGATCTTCTTCATCATCACCGCGGTGTTCGCGAAGGAGCTCGGGATCCAGGTGAGCCGGCCCGGCACCGGCGTCGGGCAGGCGGGGAAGGAGTCGAAGAGCATGATCGTCTCGATCCAGCAGTCGGGCGACATCATCATCGAGGATCGGGTCGTGGACGTTCGCGCGGTGCGCGCAAACGTCGAGAAGATGCACGCGGTGAAGCCGGACAACGGCGTGATGGTGGTGGCACACAAGGCCATCCCGTCGGGGCTCCTGGTGGAGGTGCTCGATCAGATCCGCCAGGGTGGTGTCCAGGACATCTCCTTCGGCGCGACGAAGTAGAGCGGAGCGCAACACGTGGCAGGCTCGCATCACGCACCGGAGTCGGAGGAGACGGGCATCGACCTCGCGCCGATGCTCGACTTCGTGCTGAACCTGCTGATCTTCTTCCTGATCACCACCTCGTTCGTGAAGGAGGCGGGCATCACGGTCGACCGGCCGCTCGCCTCCACCGCCCAGTTCGAGGAGACGGGGAATATCCTGGTGGCCATCCGGCAGAACGGTGAGGTCTGGATGGACCGGCGTCAGGTAGACATTCGGGAGGTGCGCCCGATCGTCGAGCGCCTGCACATCGAGCGCCCCGACGACTCGGTGGTGGTGATCGCCGACAAGCTGGCGCCGACCGGTGTCCTCGCCGAGGTGATGGACCAGGTGAAATCGGGCGGGATCAAGGACGTCGCGATCGGGGCGGCCACCGGCGGCGAAAAGTAGCGCGCGCAAGCCGACCGTAGGTCGGCGCGCAAGCGAGCCGAAGGCGAGCCCCTGCACCGGGCTAGGCGAAGTGCAGCGCGGCGAGCTTGCGCGGCGCCAGCACGACCTGAACCTCGCGGATCAGCCCGGCGTCGTCGAGCTCGATGCGCAGCACGCTCCTCGGCGCCTGACGGCGCACCGGGCGGCCGAGCACGGTGAACAGCGCGGGCAGCCCGTTCGCCAGCCGGATCTCGGAGCGCGCGTCCGAGGACTGCCGGTGCAGCGCGGCCATCCGGTAGAAGCGCGCCACCCGCGCGCGCCCGGACATCGGCTTTGCCAGTGCGGTGTACTCGCCGTTCGCGTCGGTGATCGTGTGCACCGATTCGGTGAAGAGCGCCTCGAGCCCCGTGGCGTCCTGGGTGAGCATGCAGCGGTGGAGTCGCTCCAGCGCCTCGCGGTGACGCAGACAGAGTGCGGCGTCTGGAACGCAGCGGTCGCGGTCGTAGTCCGCCAGCACACGGCGGCCGCGCAGGTGCAGCACCCGGACGTTCGCTTCGCTCGTCTCCAACAAGTGGGCGGTCTCGCGCGCCGAATAGCCGAGCACGTCGCGCAAGAGCAGCGCCGCGCGCGGCCGCGGCGCCAGCGCCTCGAGCGCGATCAGGAACGCGTAGGTCGCGCTCTCCGCGAGGCCGTAGCGCTGCTCCGGATCGGCGCCGTCGCTCGGCCGCTGCGCGAGCCAGTCGGACTCGCCGTCTTCGCCCTCGACCGGTCCCGGCAGCCACGGTCCGTCGTAGCGGCGTCGCTTGCGGCGCCGGAGCGCGTCCAGCGACAGGTTGGTCACCACGCGCACCAGCCAGGGACGCAGCGAGCCGCCGACCGGCTCGGGAACTGCCTGAACGAGCCTGGCGAACGCCTCCTGGACGATGTCGTCCGCATCCGCTGCGATGCCCGTGAGGCGATACGCGATTCCCCACAGGGCGCCGCGCTCGGCGCGAAACAGCTGTTCGGGCGCGGTCCCGCGGACCCGCGCTTCAGCTTGCATCCATCGGCTCCTCGCGTGGCTCCGTGGGTACAACGCGCGACAGACCGGAGACGTTACTCAGCCGGGGCTACTCCTGTCTGGGAAGGTTACGCGAGCTCACGGTTCGCCGCGCTGATCTGCGGGTTCAGCGTCCAGTAGTCGTAGAGCACGCCGGCGAACAAGAGTCCCCCGGTGAGCAGCCAGACGATGCCGCTCTTCCACTTGCCCAGATAGAAGCGGTGCACGCCGAACACGCCCAGGAAGGTGAGCAGGATCCACGCGACGTCGTAGTCCACCGCGCCCTCGTCGAAGCGGAGATCCGCCTCCGCATCCATGCCGGGGATCAGGAACAGGTCCACGATCCAGCCGACGAACAACAGGCCCAGCGTGAGGAACCAGATCGTTCCCGAGATCGGGCGGCCGTAGTAGAACCGGTGCGACCCCATGAATCCGAAGATCCACAGGATGTAGCCGATCGTCTTGCTGTGGCTGTCCGCTTCGTCGCGCATGCCGGTACCCACATGGATATCAGCAATCGCGTGTGTTGCGCAATCGCAACCGCGAAGGCGCCTCAGGCGTCGCGGTCACCGGCGGCGAGGCGGGCCTGATCCTCGCGATCGCTGCGCGCGCGCATCCGCGCCGTCTCGACCTCGTCGATCCCGAGCGCGGTGATCGCGAAGCCGCGGTCGGTGCGCTCGACACACTTCTTCTCTCGCAGGTACCAGAGGTGGAACGCGAGATGCTCGCGCGGGCAGGAGAGCACCCGCTCCATCTGGACCTCCCCGATCGCGGGGTCGAGCACGTCGCGGCGGCGCTGCGTGTAGAGGATCGACAGCAGGCGGTCGCGCACGGTCTGGTCGTCGTCCTGTCTCTCGCAGCCGATCGCCTCGTCGAGCAGGTGGATCCGGTCGTCGATCGCGTCGTCGTAGTGCAGGTCGTAGGCGGCGCGTTTCTCGGGATCGGTGAGGGTCTCGTGGGCCTCGGCCAGCTCGTCGAACTTCCTGCGATCGCCCGTCTCGACGTTGTCGGGGTGATAGCGCTTGGCGAGATGCCGATAGACGCGCGAGATCGTCGCCGCTTCCGCGCGCGGATTGACCTGGAGCACCTCGTAGTAGTCGACGAAGCCCTTGTTGCTCACCGGACCCCCCGCGTTTCCGCGCAGATTTGCCTCTGTCTCCTTATCGGAGGATGGCCTCCGCGCCTGAACGGAGCAGCCCCAAGGAAGGGCAAGTAGGCCGACTCGAGAGTCGGCCGACGCGCAGCGAGCGCAAGCCGTCCGGCGCGCAGCGAGGCGAAGCCGAGCGGCGACCGGACGGGATGGCGAGCGAAGGCCTGCACGAGCTAGATCCCCAGGCGCGGGACGCTTTCGTCCCAGCGCCGTGCGAACACCGGCCGTTCGCCTTCGCTGGCCAGGAGCCGCGCTGCGACGCGGAACGCGTCTCGGGTGCACGAGACCTCCACCTCCGTCTCCACCGCAACCGACCAGGCGCCGCGCCGCAGCACGGTGCGCTGGGAGATCGACGCCCGGGCACGCAGCGGGTCGCCCGGATGGATGCGCAAGAGGGTCGCCATGCCGTCTCCGCCGTCGATCCCGACCTCTTCGTGGCGGCCTAGAACGACCTGGCCGGTGGCGTCGTAGCCGGAGCGCATCGAGCTCACGAGGTCGCCCGTCCCCGGGTCCACGCTGGAGCGGCGCTGGAACGCGCTCTCTCCCAGCGCCTTCCACTCGCTGCGCGGGGCGCTCTCGGGCGGATCGAAGTCGGGCAGGTGCGCGTCGCCCGGATCGGGCGGTCGGACCGGCACCACCAGCTGGCACCCCTCGGTGTGGACTTCGAGGGTGGTGGGCACCGGCGACGGCCACACCAGCGGCCAGTACGCGGTCGAGAGCGCGAGCCGCAGCCGGTGACCCGCCGGAAACGCGTGAGCGGCATCGTTCAGCCGAAAGCGGACCTGATTGCGCCGGCCCGGAACGAGCGGGGCCCACGACGCGTGGTCCGGAGCATGCGTCAGGTTGCACAGGCCGTAGCTGACGCGGGTCGAGCCGCCATCGGGCGCGACGTCGCACA
>CAZPNB010000216.1:0-3719 GCA_964587305.1 uncultured Spirochaetales bacterium
GTTCACCAGCGCGTCGATCCGGCCGTAGCGATCGCGCACCGCGCGAATCGCTACCTCGACGCCCGCCTCGTCGCGCACGTCGAGTCCCTCTTGAAAGATCGATCGGGGCGCCGCGGCCAGGACCCGATCCCAGCCGTCGTCGACGGGCTTCTGCACGTCGAGGCCGGCGATGGCGGCACCCTCCTCCGCGAAGCGCCGCGCGCACGCAGCCCCGATTCCCGATGCCGCCCCGGTGATCACCGCCACCCGCCCGTTCAACCGACCCATACAGTGTTCCTCCCGGTGGCGCAGAGTAGGCTGTCGGTACGGTACGCCGCGAGTGCAAGCCGTCCGGCGCGCAGCGAGGCGCAGCCGAGCGAAGATCGAACTGGAGCAACGTTTTGAAGCCGGAGCACTACGCGGGGCCCGTCTGGCACGGCGATGCGGTCGCTCGCGAGCTCGAGGACACGCTCGCGCGCCCCGACAGCCTGACGCTTCTCGAGCACGGCTCGGAGCCACGCGTGGTGCTCGGCGTTCCGCACCACGCTCCGGTGGGGGTCGAGCGGATCGCGCTCGAGCGTCCCGGGGGCAGTCGCATCGCCGACGAGAACGCCGTGCTCTACGCGCTCGTGTGCTTCACCGCGCTCGCGCAGCACGGTGTCGGCTGCCGGCTGGTGGTGGCAAGCCAAGCGCGCGACCACGACCCGAACAAAGACGACGGCAGTCCCTACTGCCGCGCGGCGCTGGCGACACCCGCGCGCCTGTTGATCGAGTGCCACGGCGCCGGCGCGCGCGCGCCGCACGACCTCGAGCTGTCCGCCGGGCGCAACCGCTGGGCTCGCCCACTGCAGTTGGGCCGCGATCTCGCTGCCGCGCTCGGCGCCGGCTTCCACGTCGCGGTACAGACCTGTCCGGGAACTGCGCAGGCTCTACTGCTCGACGCGCGCGGCCGCGAGTCGCCGACCGTGCTGCGCTTTCCGGCGCTCCGCACGCGCTCGCTGCAGCAGGCCGGCGCGCGCGGCGTCGCCGCGCTGCACCTGGAAGCCAAGCTGCGCTTCCGCAGCGCAGGCCCGCGGACCGGCGCACCGACGCCGTCGGGCGCGCGCCTGGGTCGTGCGCTCGCGCGCGCGGTGGCGTGCGCCGTCCAGCACAGCGCCGACCCGTGATCGGGATCAACGACGCCCGAGGCGCGGCACAACGAGCGGCGTCGAAGCCGACCACGCCGCGTAGCCCGGACGCCGCTCGTTCATCCGCTGCTCGATGATCGGCAGGCTGACGAAGCGGAACATCGCGGTGATCGCGACCGCGCCAACGCCGGTCCACCAGGCGTCCGGGTCGGCGGACCATCCGAACAGGAACAGCCCCCACCAGAAGCCCATCTCACCCAGATAGTTCGGGTGCCGCGAATGCGCCCACAGGCCGGTGGTCAGGATCGCCTGCGAATCGCGGGGCTCGCGCCGGAAGCGCAGCAGCTGCTGGTCGGCGCGCGCTTCGAGCCAGATGGCACCGCCGGTGACCGCGCACGCCAGCACGTCGAGCGCTCCGAACGGACGGCTCCCGGCCGCCAGCGCCGGGTAGAGCGGCAGGCAGCCGAGGAACACGATCAGCGTCGGCATGCCGTGGATTCCGAGCAGGCTCACCCCCCAGTAGGCGGCCCCGGTCTGCTGCTGGAGGCGCAGGTAGCGCCAGTCCTCGTGATGCAGCCCTTCCCAGCCGCGCGCCCAGTTCCACGTGAGGCGGACGGCCCAGGCGAGAACGAGCGCAAAGACGATCGCGGCGCGCATCGAGGATGCGACGCCGGGCGCGGCGTTCCACCACCAGTAGAGACCGATCAGCGGCGGCGCGACGCTCCAGTACGCGTCGTAGAAGCTCGAATTCCGGTACAGCCAGCTGCACGCGAAGATCGCCAGCGTCGCCGCGACGTCGGCCCCGAACGCGGCGGCGATCGGCGTGTCTGCGGACTGCGCGGGAATCGTGGCGGCCGCCACCGCCAGCGCCGCGCCGTACGCCACCCACACCGCGCGCATGTCGTTGCTCATCGCAGGCGGACGCTAGCGCGCTGGGGTCGGGCGGCGCAGCGTGATAGGGTCACCGCTCGGAGCTCTGGTATGCCGATTCGCGCGGTCCTGTTCGACTTTGGCGGCGTCTACACGGCGTCGCCGTTCTCGGTGTTCGCGCAGGCTGCGGTCGAGCTCGGCGCCGAAGCCGAGCACGTGCAGGGCCTCGTGTTCGGCCCCTACGACCGCGATACCGATCACCCGTGGCACCGGCTCGAGCGCGGCGAGATGACGCTGCTCGACGCGCGCAACGCGATCATCGCGCGGGCGTCCGAGGCGGGGCTCGCGCTCGATCCGCTGGCGATCCTCGCTCGCATGGCGAGCAGCGGCGGCGGCGCGCGCGGCGCGGTGATCGCCGCGACGCGACGCGTGCGCGAGCGCGGCCTGCGCACCGCGCTGGTGACGAACAACGCGCGCGAGTTCCGCGCGGGCTGGCGGTCGCTGTTGCCGCTCACGGAGCTCTTCGACGCGGTGATCGACTCGAGCGAAGTGGGCATCCGCAAGCCCGACCCGGCGATCTTCGCGCTCGCACTGCGCGAGATCGGCGGCGTCGCGCCCGAGCACGCGGTGTTCCTCGACGACTTCCACGGCAATGTCGCCGCCGCGCGCCGCCTCGGCATGCACGGCGTGCTGGTCGAGGACGACCCGGCGGGCGCGTTGGCGGAGCTGGAGCGGCTGGTAACCTAGAGCGCGATCTCCGCCATGAATCGCAGCGCCGCGAGGTCGCCGCCGCTGACCATCAGCTGCGTCACCGGCGACTCCTCCCAGGCCTGAAGGCGATCTCGGATCCGCGCGTCGGAGCCGCATAGCGCGATCTCGTCAGCCATCTCGTCGGGAATCGCAGCGACGGCCTCCGCGCGTTTTCCGGCGAAGAACAGGTCCTGGATCTTTCCGGTCACGTGCTCGAAGCCCATCCGGTTCAGCAGGTCGACGTGGAAGTTGCGCGACCGGGCGCCCATCCCGCCGAGGTAGAAGCCGAGCATCATCTTCACCGGCAGCAGCGCCTGTGCGAGGTCGTCGTTGCGGCTGACGATCAACGTCGCGGCGATCTCGAAGCCCGGCTTCGCCTGCGCCAGCGCGTCCGCGTACATCTGCATCCGGAACGGCGAGAGGAACAACGGCAGCCAGCCGTCGGCGATCTCGGCGCACAGCGCGACGTTCTTCGGGCCCTCCGCGCCGATGTAGATCGGGATCTCGCGGCGCAGCGGGTGCAGGATCAGCTTCAGCGGCTTGCCGAGGCCGGTGCCACCGCGCAGCGGCATCGGATAGTGCGGCCCGGGGTTCAGGGCCGGCGCCTCGCGGCGCCAGATGTCGCGCAGCACGCCGACGTATTCGCGGGTGCGCGCGAGCGGCTTCGGAAACGGCTGGCCGTACCAGCCCTCGACCACCTGCGGCCCGGACACGCCGACGCCGAGGATCAGCCGGCCGCCGGACAGGTGATCGATCGTCGCCGCGGTCATCGCAGTGCAGGCGGGCGTGCGCGCGGAGATCTGCATCACAGCCGTGCCGAGCTTGATGCGCTGCGTGCGCGAGCCGATCCAGCACAGCGGGGAGAAGCAGTCGGAGCCGTAGGCCTCGGCGAACCACGCACTGTCGTAGCCCAGCTGTTCGGCTTCGAGCACGGTCTCGAGCTGATGCGGGGGCGGCGCCGCTCCCATCCAGTAGCCGAGCTGCACGCCGAGC
>CAZPNB010000217.1:0-5644 GCA_964587305.1 uncultured Spirochaetales bacterium
AGGAGATTCAGGAACGCGCGCTCGAGCCGTTCTCCTTTGGCGCGGATCGGGGTCGTCTGCGCGAAGTCGCGCTCGATCGCGATGCGGCGGTGGCGGGCCGTTTCGGTGATCAGCCGCAGCGAGCGCTCGAGGATCTCCTCCACGCGCACGAACGACGTGGACTCGTGCTGCTGCGGCCGGGCGAAGCTCATCAGCGTCTGGATCAGCCGGACCACCCGCTCCACCTGCTCGCGGATGATCCGCAGCCGCTCGCGATCCTTCTCCGCCGAGAGCGAGCGCGCGAGCATCCCGGTGTAGCCGAGGATCACGTTCATCGGCGTGCCGATGTCGTGCGCGACCCCGGTGATCAGCGTCGCGACCGACGCGAGCTCCTCGGTCTGACGGAGCCGCCGCTCGAGATCCCGGCGCTCGCTGATGTCGCGGGCGACCACCGAGGTGCCGACGATCGCCCCCGACCCGTCGCGTCGCGGCGACACGCCGAGCGACACGGCGAACCGGCTTCCGTTCTTGCGCAGCCCGACCGTCTCGAGGTGCCCGACTCCGCGTCCGTGGCGCACCTTTGCGAGCACCGAGTCCAGCTCCGCCAGTCCCTCGGCAGGGGTCAGCATCGCGAGCTTCTCGCCTTCTGCCTCGTGCCGGGAGTAGCCGTAGATCAACTGCGCCGCCGGGTTCCAGGTCAGGATGCGGCCGTCGAGATCGGTGCCGACGATCGCATCCTGCGACGAGCGGACGATGCTCGCGAGCAGGCGTGCGGTCTCCGCCGCGCGCTCGAGCTCGGTGACGTCGCGCAGGATGACGGTCAGCAGCGTTCCACCCTCGCTCGGTGTCTGGGAGATCGCCGCCTCGACCGGAAACTCGTCGCCGTTCGCGCGGAGCCCCCAGACACGCCCGAGCTGGCCCATGCGCCGGCTCGTCCGCCCGGAGCGGGCGAAGCGACTCAAGTGGTCGGGATGCGCGGCGCGGAACCGCTCCGGGATCAGGAGATCGAGCGGGCGGCCGACCACCTCGGCGCTCGCGCGCCCGAACATCTTCTCCGCGGCGGGGTTGAACAGGACGACCCGCTGCGCCTCGTCCACCGTCAAAATCGCGTCCATCGTCGACTGGACGATGCTGGCCAGGCGGGCGTCGCTCTCGCGCCGCTGGGTCTCCGCCGCCCGCAGATCCGTGACGTCGATGCCGGTCCCGATCACCCGGGCGATCGCGCCACTCGCGTCGCGGACCGCCACGTTGGACCAGGCGATGCGCCGCCGCCCGCCGGACTTCGTGTTCCAATCGTTCTCGTGGAGGCTCGAGCGGCCGGTGTCGCGCAGCTCCCGAAACACGACCTCGACGTCGGCAAGCTGGTCGTCGGGGATGAGCCGCCACACCGTCTGGCCGATCAGCTCGTCGGCGCCGAACCCGGTCGCCCCCTCGCACGCGCCGTTGAAGCGCAGGATCCGGGCGTCGTCGCTGTCGAGCTCCACGACCAGCAGCGACGCCGCATCGAAGATCGCGGCTGCGGCTTCAGCATCGAGCGCGTGGGGCGGCAAGCCGGGAGCGTCGGCAGAACCTCGGGGCATGGCCGGAGACTCTCGCGTACGAATCTCCGGCTGCAACCACCGGCTTGGCACCTCGGGTGGGAAGCGGGTCGCCGGAGATGGATGAGCCACAGCGCCCCACTTTCGTGGCACAATGCCACAGACGAGGACTCCAGACGCCGGGCAGGTGGGGGCGCCGGTGGCACGCGGAATGCTTCCCAGAGAGCACGGAGGACCGATCGGATGGACGTGCCTCGCGAACTGCTGGTCGTCGATGACGACGCGACGATGCGCCAGATGCTCCGTGAGTTGTTCCAGGACGCGGGCTACCGCGTCTGGGACGCCGCGAGCGCCGAGGGTGCGCTCGAGATCAGCCGCGAGCACGAGCTCGACCTCGTGCTCAGCGACGTGAACATGCCCGGCCAGAGCGGCATCGAGCTGGTCGGCGAGCTGCGGCGCGTGCGCCCGGAGACGCCGGTCGTGTTGATGACGGCGTTCGCGAGCGTGGCCTCCGCGGTCGCGGCGATGCGGGCCGGCGCGTTCGACTACATCACCAAGCCGTTCGAGAACGACGTCGCGCTGCTTGCGGTGGAGCGCGCGCTCGGGTTTCGGGCGCTCGAGGAGGAGAACCGCCGGCTGCGGTTGGCCGTCGACCGGACGAGCGCGCTCGGCGACCTGATCGGCGCGAGTCCCGCGATGCGCGACATCTTCGCGCTGGTGCGCAAGATCGCGCACAGCCGCGCCAGCGTGCTGATCACCGGCGAGAGCGGCACCGGCAAAGACGTGGTCGCCCGCACGATCCACTTCCACGGCAATCGCGCGCGCCAGCCGTTCCTGCCGATCAACTGCACCGCGCTGCCCGAGGGTCTGCTCGAGAGCGAGCTGTTCGGGCACGTGCGCGGCGCGTTCACCGGCGCGCACGCCACCAAGCGCGGCCTGTTCGAGAAGGCGACCGGCGGCACGCTCTTCCTCGACGAGATCGGCGACATGAGCCTCGCGCTGCAGGGGAAGCTCTTGCGCGTGCTCCAAGACGGCGAGGTGCGGCCGGTTGGCGGGTCGGAGACGACGAAGGTGGACGTGCGGATCATCGCCGCCACCAACCGCGACCTCGGCCAGGCAATCGACGAGGGCCGCTTCCGCGAGGATCTCTTCTACCGGCTGAAAGTGATCCCGGTCAGCATGCCGCCGCTGCGCGAGCGGCCAGAGGACATCCCGCCGCTCGTCGACGCGTTCCTGCGCAAGCACTCACCCGAGCGCTCGCGCACGGTGTCGGCTCCGGCGCTCGCGTGGCTCCGGGCCCAGACCTGGCGCGGCAACGCGCGCGAGCTCGAGAACGCGATCGAGCGCGCGCTCGTGCTCGCCGAGTCCGACGAGCTGCGTGTCGAGGATCTCCGCGCCCGCGACGCGCGCGGCGAGCCCGAGGTCGACCCGGCGGCGCGCCTGATCGCGTCGGCCGCCGAGTCTTCGCTCAGTCTCCAGCAGCTCGAGGAGCGCTACACCGACGAGATTCTGCGCCGCTGCGGCGGAAACAAGGTGCACGCGGCGGCGATCCTGAAGATCGACCGCAAGACGCTGTACCGGCGCGCCGAGCGTCGCGCGCGCGAGGGCGACGCCGCCCCCTCGCCCCAGCGCGATTCTTCGGCCTGAGCGCGCCGGTCACGGGTACGGCTTCTCGGCCCGTGGCGTATCGCGACAAGTTCGCGCTCGACTCTCCCGGAATCGCGTCAGTCTGCGTACGCGACCTTCGCGAGACGAGCCAGGTTGGTCCGGTCGCCGATCGCGACGACGCGGTCGCCTCCGCGGAGCAACTCGTCGGGCCCCGGCCGCAAGTGGATCGGCTCGTCGCCGCGCTTGATCGCGATCACGGATACCGAGACCCCATGATCGGGAAGCTCCCGAAGCGGGATCCCCCCGACCGGGCTGCGGGCCGAGAGCACCACCTCCTCGAGATCGACCTCGCCCTCGGTGCCAGGATTCGCGAGCTCGAGAAATTCGACGACCCCCGGCCGCAGCAACGCGTTTGCAATGCGCTCACCGCCGAGTTGGTGCGGGGAGACGACCTGGTGCGCGCCCGAGAGCTTGAGTCGGCGGACTCCGGCGGCGGATTCGGCGCGCGCGTGGATCTGGATCTCCGGCCGAAGCTCGCGGGCCGAGAGCACGATGAAGACGTTGTCGGAGTCGCTCGCGGTGGCGGCGATCAGCGCGCGGGCGCGCTCGATCCCCGCCGCGCGCAGCACGCTCTCCTCGAGCGCTGAGCCATGCACGAACAAGTGCCCCGCCCTCTCGCAATCGCTCTGAACGGCGGCCTCGAGGTCGATGACCACGACCGGCGTCGAGCCCAGGTGCTGCGACACGGCCCGCCCGAGGCGCCCGAAGCCGCAGAGGATGATGTGCTGCCCGAGCGAGTCGATTGCGCGCTGCATGCTCCTCCTCCCGAGTACCTCGCGGAGCCTGCCTTCGATCAGGAAGCCCGCGAGCGCCACCAGCGTGTAGAAAGCCGCACCGACGCCAAACACGATGAGGCTCATCGTGAGCCAGCGTCCCGACGTCGAGAGCGGTTGAACCTCTCGGAAGCCGACCGTCGACAGAGTGATGACGGTCATGTAGAGCGCGTCGAATAGCGTCATTCCCTCGATCGCGACGTAGCCGAGCGTGCCGGCGACCGTGAGCGTGAGGAGCAGTCCCGACGCGACGATCACCCGCCGATCACTCGCGAGCGCTGTGCGCCACGCGGAGGCTTGGATTGCGCGCGCGCGCTCGGCTCGCCTCAGTCTTCGAACTCGCGTCGGGGAAGCGGCGGGCGCTGGGTCGATTTCAGGTACTCGACCCGCGTCGCGATGTTGCCACGTGCGATCGACGCGCCAACCTCGACGTCCGGGACGTCGGCGCCGAAGCGCTGGCCCGAGACCGGCATCGCGTGCCTCACTCTGATACACCCCTCCCGCAAATCGGCCTGTGTTTCGGATCGTTCGGGTCGCTCGAATCATGCAACGCGGTCTCGACGCGGACAACTCCAGGGACGAAATGGATGTCCCCCGAGCACGGGCCCGTTTCGGGTAGACGCTCCAGCGGAGGCCATCATGAGTACGGACGAGCGGGTCGCGAACGGCGCGGTGACGTTCGAGTCCGCCGCGCAGCACGCCACCCACCGCGTGCCGATCGCGTCCCCCGGCGCGACGGTCGGCGAGCTGCGCGCCGCGCTCGCCGGCGCTTCGTTCGACAGCGCTGCGCACGTGGTGGTGTGCGAGGGCGAGCGGTTCCGCGGAATCGTGCGCATCGAGGACCTGCTGCCCGCGCGCTCGGACACGACGGTCGAGGCGCTGATGGATGCGGATGCCCCGGTGGTCGCGCCGGGCACCGATCAGGAGATCGCGGCCTGGCTCGCGGTGAGGCACGGCGAATCCGCGCTCACGCTGGTCGATGAGCAGGGACGCTTCGCGGGCGTGATTCCGCCGCACCGCCTGCTCGCGGTGCTGCTCTCCGAACACGAAGAGGATCTGTCACGGCTCGGCGGCTTCCTGCACTCGACCGAAGGTGCGCGGCGCGCGAGCGAGGAGACAGTGCTGCGGCGCTTCGGGCATCGCATACCGTGGCTCCTGGTCGGGCTCGCGGGCGCGCTGCTCTCGGCCGAGCTCGTCGCGGGATTCGAGAGCATGCTGCGAGCGCAGGTCGTGCTCGCGTTCTTCGTGCCGGGCATCGTGTACCTCGCCGACGCGGTCGGCACGCAGACCGAGACCGTCGTCGTGCGCGGCCTGTCGGTCGGCGTTCGGATCGCGGCGATGCTCCGTCGCGAGCTGCTCACCGGGCTCGGGATCGGCGTCGCGCTCGCGCTGGTGGCGTTCCCGCTGGTCCACCTGCGGTTCGGGGACGCCGACCTCGCTGCGATCGTCGCGGCATCGCTGTTCGCAGCGTGCGGCACCGCAAGCCTCGCCGCGATGGCGCTGCCCTGGCTGATCGATCGCCTGGGCGCGGATCCCGCGTTCGGCGCCGGACCGCTCGCGACGGTGATCCAGGATCTGCTGTCGATTGCGATCTTCTTCGCAATCGCGCGGAGCGTCATGGGCTGAGTCACACGTTGGGCGTGCCGCCGCTTCCGGATGCGGGTCGGAGGTACGCCAGCCAGTACA
>CAZPNB010000218.1:0-5889 GCA_964587305.1 uncultured Spirochaetales bacterium
ATCGCTCGCGCGGCCCAGTAGGCGTCGGTCGTCTTCACGCTCGCGGTCGAGCAGGGCAGGCGCTGATAGGCGTAGTAGAGCAGCACGGTGTCGCAGGAGCCCGAGAAGATCGCGTTGATGGCGTCCACCAGCGCGAATCCGGCCACCGGCATCGGGCTCGAGAAGTGCGTGACCTGCGGAAGCCCGAGCGCCGCGGTCATCTCGTTCGAGCGCGGGCTGCCGGGCTCGAGCGCGCCGACGATGCCGTCGATGTCGTTCCCGGTGAGGCCGGCGTCGCGAATCGCGCGACTCGACGCCTCCCAGGCCAGCGCCTTGGACGAGCGCCCACCCGCATCCCGACTGAAGCCCGTGGAGCCGAGCCCCACGATCGCGATCTGATCACGGATCGGATTGCGCACCCTCAGCAGGTGCCCCTCGGTCGGAACACCGGGAAGGGTGCCCCGAATCGATCGATCCACGCGAGCTCGACCGGGAGCCCGATCCGAACGTCCTCGAGCGGGCAGTCGATCACGGTGCTCGTGAAACGCAGCGCCTCCTGCTCTTCGAGCTCGACGGTGACGATCGGGTGCGGAGCCCTGGCGTAGTCGACGCCGGGCGCCGGCGGCCCCTGGTGCAGCAAGATCGTCAGATGCACCACCCCACGCCCGCTCACCTCGGTCGGCGTCAGGGAGGAGGACCAGCAAACCGGGCAGATCGGCTTCGGCGGATGATGGAAGCGCGCGCAGCCGTCACAGCGGTTGATCAGCAGGCGCTCGTCGAGCCAGTCGCGGAAGTGATGCTTGGTGTCGTGGTCGATCCGCAGATAGGGAAAGCGGTCGACCAGTGCCGCGTCGTCGATCTGTTCGCTCATTTCGCTCCCGTCAGGGCCGGAGGCGTCAGGCGCTCTGAGGAGAACTTCAGCGGGATGTGCTCGACGCCCTGCGTGGCCAGGACCCCGGTCCGGTCCATGCCGACGAGGTCTCCGGCATCGCGGCCTTTCTTGTCGTCGCTGTACACCTTGACGCCGACCAGCTCGAGCCGTAGATGGCGGATGATCCCCCGCAGCGCAGCGCTGCCCACCACGCCCGTCGCCCACTGAACGACCCGGTACTTCTCGGCCATCGGAATGCCTCCTCCCAGCGGCGCTAGAGACGAGCGCTCTCGAATGCGTCGCCGTCGGGGGCGACCGTGCGCGCCTGGAACTCGCTCATCGAGTGCGGCCACTGGGTCACGACGCGGCCGCTCGGGGTACGGTAGTAGCCGGTGCAGCCGGCCTGCCAGACTTTCACGCCCGCGATCGCCCGCTGGATCTCCTCGTTGTAGCGCTCCATCGGCTCGGGCCGGACGTCGATCCACGCGAGGCCTTCGTCAGCGATCCGCTGGATCTTGCGCAGCGCGTAGTCCACCTGCGACTCGATCATCGTGAGGATCGAGCCGTTGTTGGTGTTGGGCCCGTAGAGCATGAACAGGTTCGGGAAGCCGGCGGTGGTGATGCCGAGATGGGCGCGCGCGCCGTCGCTCCAGGCTTCGTCGATGCTCCGGCCTGCGCGCCCCCAAACGTCGATCGCCGACAGATACTTCGTCGCCGCGAAGCCCGTCGCGAGGATCAGCGTGTCCACGCGGCGCGTCTTTCCGTCGGCCGTGACGATCGCGTCGTTCGCGACGCGCTCGATCGGCTCCGTGACGAGCTCCAGATTCGGGCGGTTGAAGGCGGGGTAGTAGTCGTTCGAATACAGGGGTCGCTTGCAGCCGAACGGGTGATCGGGCCGGAGCTTCCGGCGCAGCTCGGGATCCAGGACCACCTCGATCGCGCCCAGACCGGCCGCCTCCATCTGGGCGAGCATGTCGGCATTCTGGAACGTCATGCCCCCGTCGACGAGCCGGTAGATGTCTTCGCGAAGCGCGAGTGCCGCGTTCGGATCCGTCCGGAACTGCTCGAGCTGCTCTGCCGTGTAGGGATCGTCCTGCTTCGGAATCACCCAGTTCGCGGTGCGCTGGAACAGGTGGACCTGGCCGGCCTGCTTCACGATCTCCGGCACGAACTGGACGGCGCTCGCCGCGCTGCCGATCACACCGACCGTCTCGCCCGCGAGGTCGTGATCCCAGTTCCAGCGCGCGGAGTGGAAACGCGTGCCCGCGAACGAATCGAGGCCCGCGATGTCGGGAGCCGCGAGCTCGTTGAACATCCCGATCGCGCTGACCAGGATCTCGGCGTCGATCACCTCACCCGATTCGAGCGCGAGTCTCCAATGAGCGCGCCGCTCGTCCCAGACCGCCGTCCGCACCGCGCTCCCGAAGCGGCAGTGGGGGAGCACGCCGTACTTCTCGGCGCAGTGCTGCATGTAGGCCAGGATCTCGGGCTGGGGCGCGTAGGGCCGCGACCAGTCGCGCTTGATCTCGAACGAGAACGAGTACAGGTGCGACGGGATGTCGCACGCGCAGCCGGGGTAGCGATTCTGGTGCCAGGTGCCGCCGACTCCGTGCTCCTTCTCGAGCACGACGAAGTCGTCGAAGCCAGCCCGCTTCAAGCGGATCGCCATGCACAGGCCGCCGGGGCCGGCGCCGATGATCGCGATCCGCAGGCGTCGCCGGCGGCCGTTCGATTTGAGCATGGATCTCTCCCGGACTTTGCTGGACTCATTTATAAACGATGATTGACATGAATGTCAATCGGCCTTGTAAAAATGGCACCGTGCATCTAGTCTCCGGCCATGACTCGCGTTGCTGGGTCGGCGTCACGGAGGCGAAGCGGCGAGAGCCGCGCGTGGTCGCGCTACCGCGGGAACGTGGCCCGTCACCTGATCGGCATCTCGCGAGACCTGCAAGGCCGCGTGATACGCGTTCTGAGCGACGAGTTCCGCTACCGCGGACTGCGTCCGAGCCTGGGTCCGCTCTTGTCCCGGGTCTGGCGGGAGGGGCGCCCGCTCAGCGTGCTGGCGGGCGAGCTGGCGATCAGCCAGCAGGCGTGCAGCCAGCTCGTGAAGCTCGCCGAGGGCGCCGGCTATCTCGAGCGCACGCCCAACGCCGACGATCGGCGCTCGAAGGTGGTGCGGCTGACGCCCTCGGGCCGCGCGCTGGTCGAGCAGGGGGTGCGGATCATCCTGGAGAGCGAGGCCACGTACGCCGATCTCGTGGGCGAGAGCGCGTACCGTCGCTTCACCCGCTCGATGGCCGCGCTGTACCAGGGCCTGGGGATTCCGATTCACGCGGACGCCGCGCTGCTCGCGAGCGCGGGCCAATCCGCCGGCGTGCTGCCGCTCGTCGCCGTGCGGATCCAGCAGTTGCTGATGGAGGCGGCGATCGCCCGGGGCCACGCCGGGCTCAAGATGTCACACGGCCAGGTGCTTCCGCTGGTCGGGCCGGAGGGCCGGCGCGTCCACGAGATCGCACGCATTCAACGGGTGAGCCGTCAGGCGATCCACGCGACCGCGCGCGACCTCGAAGACCTGGGCTATCTGCGCCGGGAATCCGACCTGCACGATCGGCGCGGGGTCGTGCTGCGGTTGACCGAGCGCGGCGCTCTGCTGATCTCCGATTCCGTCGCCGCGGTCGACGAGCTCGAGCGCTCGTTCCACGCGCTGCTGGGCGAAGGCGCGTTCGAGAACCTGCAGCGGGTCGCGCGCGACCTCTACAGCGCGCTTCACCTCGAGGAGGAGCCGCCTCGGGCCGTCCGCGGGAACGGGAACGAGATCGAGCAGCTTGCGAGCGAGCTTCGGCAGCGGCTGGGCCGCACGGGCGCAGCGCGTCTGGCCGCGTTGCTCGAGCCCCGAGCCGCGCGGGCTGCGACATGAGCTACGACTGGCGGGCGGCCCTGGCCTTCCTGGTCACGCTCGTGGCGATGACGGTGTTGGGGCGCCTGCTGGTCTTCCGGATCCCGGCGCTGGCGCGCATGCGCGAGCTGAACCGCGAGGCCGATCGCCTGAAGCTCTCCCGAGAGCGATTCCGCCACGCGGTGAAGGTCAACAACCGGGCGGGTCTGGTCGCAAACCTGATGTTCTACGTCGCGATTCTGCCGCTCTGCATCAGCCTCGAGCCGCACCCGCTGTGGCGGCACCTGCTCGAGATCGTCGCCGTGCTGATGGTGTTCGATTTCCTCTACTACCTGACCCACCGCTTCCTGTTCCACGGCAGGCTGCTGAGACGGGTGCACGCGCTGCATCACCAGGCGCGGACGCCCACCTACGTCGATGCGCTGTACGTGCACCCGCTGGAGACCGTGATCGGGCTCGCGCTGTTCCTGGGCTCGATCCCACTGGTGGCCGCGCTCGCCGGCGGCCCGCTGAATGCATTCTCGATGGCGGTCGCGACGCTCGTCTTCACCCAGGTGAACACGCTCAACCACACGTACGTGAATCTGCCCCGTTTCCCATTCAAGACCCTCGACACCCTCACCTCGCTGCACGCGGCGCACCACGTGGACATGAAGCGGGGCAACTTTGCGACGCTGACGATGATCTACGACTGGCTGTTCGGGACGCTCGAGAAGCCGGTGAGCCGGCCCGCGCCCTGACCCGGAGCCGGGCCGAGGAGGAAGCCTGGGCAGACTGGACGGGAAGGTGGCGCTGATCAGCGGCGCCGCGCGTGGGATGGGTCAGGCGGAGGCGCGGCTGTTCGCCGCCGAGGGTGCGAAGGTTGCGGTGTGCGACGTGCGCGACGTCGAGGGCAAGGCGGTGGCGGAGGCGATCGGCCCCGCCGCCCCTCTACCAGCACCTCGACGTGACGACGTCGAGCGCGAGATTCACCCGAAACTCCTCGCCCGCGAACTTCGCCGGTTCTCCGCGCAAGAGCGGTGCGAGGACCGCCAAATCTGGCCCATCGCCCTCGCGACCACCAGGGGGTCGCCCCCGCGCTCGAGGCAGGCGAGGTGCACGGAGCGCGGCCGGCCCGAGCGCCGCCCGATCGCGGTCAGCGTGAGCATCGGCATCGACGGGACGCCCATCGAGAAGAAGCGGCCGCCCGTCGCTCTGAAGATCAGCGGGTCGAGGCGCGAGGCGACGTTCCGGACCCACCCCGTGGTGACCGGGTGGGTCGTGAGCCCGACGATGAAGCGGTCGGAACTCGCGTGCGACGTCATTCGAAGACGATCACCTGCCGGGCCGCCTCGCCCTTGCGCATCCGATCGAGCGCTTCGTTGACCTCCTCGAGCGGAAGGCGCGAGGAGATCATCTCGTCGAGGTGGAGCCGCCCGTCGAGGTAGAACTCGACGTACTTCGGCATGTCGAAGCGGAAGCGGTTCGACCCCATGAACGAGCCGGTGACCTTCTTCTCCTGGAGCGTGAGGTCGGCCGGCGAGAAGGCTGCCATCTGCGTGATGGGCACGACGCCGACCAGCACCGTGGTGCCCCCGCGGCCCGTCATCGCGATGGCCTGCTGCACGGTGGAAACGAGGCCGATGCACTCGAAGACGAAGTCGGCGCCGCCGCCGGTGAGCTGGTGCACGGCGGCGACCGGATCGCCGTCGCTGGCGTCGATGCACTCGCTGGCGCCGAGCTTGCGCGCGAGATCGAACTTCCAGGCCTTCGCATCGACGGCGATGATCTTCCCGGCCCCGACGATGCGCGCACCCTGGAGCGCTGCGAGCCCGACGCCTCCGCAGCCGATGATCACGACGCTCGCGCCGGGCGGAATGTGCACGGTGTTGAGCGCAGCGCCGAGCCCCGTCGTGACGCCGCAGCCGATCAGCGACGCGCGGTCGAGCGGCATGTCGCCGCGGATCTTCACCAGCGAGCGCTCCGGGCAGAGCATCTTCTCGGCGAACGAGGACAGGTTCGCGAACTGGAGGATCGGCTCACCTCCGCGCGCGCGCAGGCGGGACTTCGCGCCCTCCGGCCGACCGGCGAACTGCGTCAGGCAGAGATAGGGTCGACCGCCCGTACAGAACTTGCAGACGCCACACCATTTGGAGAGGCA
>CAZPNB010000219.1:0-10152 GCA_964587305.1 uncultured Spirochaetales bacterium
CTACAACCTGGTCGTGATCGGCGCGGGCACCGCCGGGCTGATCACCTCGCTGGTGGCCGCGAGCCTCGGCGCCAAGGTCGCGCTGATCGAGCGACACCTGATGGGCGGCGACTGCCTCAACGTCGGTTGCGTCCCGTCGAAGGCCGTGCTCCGCTCGGCGCAGCTGGCGCACGAGGCGAGGAGCGAGCGGGCACCGGACTTCGGCGCCGCCATGGAGCGCATGCGAGAAATTCGTGCGCGCATCAGCCACGACGATTCCGCCAAGCGCTACCGCGAAGAGTTCGGCGTCGAGATCTTCTTCGGCGACGCGCGCTTCACCGGATCGAGCACGGTCGAAGTGGACGGCACCTCGCTCGAGTTCTCGAAGGCCGTGATCACGAGCGGCGCGCGCGCGTCGGCACCGCCGGTACCGGGGCTCGCCGAGGCCGGCTTCCTCGACAACGAGACGGTCTTCACGCTCACCGAACGGCCGCGGCGCCTTGCCGTGATCGGCTCGGGCCCGATCGGCTGCGAGCTGGCGCAGGCCTTCCGACGGCTCGGCTCCGAGGTGACCGTCCTCCATGCCGACTCGCACATCCTGCCGCGCGAAGACGTGGACGCGGCGAGGATCGTCGAGGAACGCTTCGAAACGGAGGGCATCCGCCTGGTCAACTCGTGCAAGATCGAGCGCGTCGAGAAGCACGCCGAGGGCCGGATGATCCATTTCGTGCACCGCGACGGGCGCGCCGATCGGGCGCTGGTCGACGAGCTGCTGCTCGGAGTCGGCCGCGCGCCCAACGTCGAGGGCCTCGATCTCGAGGAGGTCGGCGTGCGCTACGACGCGCGCCGCGGCGTTCACGTGAACGACTACCTGCAGACCACCAACCCGCGCATCTACGCCGCAGGCGACATCTGCATGAAATGGAAGTTCACCCACGCCGCCGACGCCGCGGCCAAGATCGTGGTGCAGAACGCGCTGTTCCTGCGCACGAAGAAGGTCTCCTCGCTGGTGATGCCCTGGTGCACCTACACCGACCCCGAGGTGGCACACGTCGGCCTGTACGAGCACGAGGCGAGCGCGGCCGGGATCGCGCTCGACACGTTCTCGGTTCCGCTCTCCTCGGTGAATCGCGCGGTGACCGACGGTGAGGACGAGGGCTTCGTGAAAGTGCACACGCGCAAGGGCACGGGCGAGATCCTCGGCGCGACGATCGTGGCGGCCCATGCCGGCGAGATGATCAGCGAGATCACGCTCGCGATGGTCGGCAAGCTCGGGCTCGCCAGGATCCTCGACGTGATCCACCCCTACCCGACCCAGGCGGAGGGAATCAAGCGCGCCGCGGGCCTCTACACGCGCCAGCGCGCCACCCCGGCGGTCGTGAAGTGGCTCGGGCGCTGGATGGCATTCCGGCGGTAGGGCGGATTCGCGAAGCGTAATCCGCCGTTTCGCTGGCGGATTACGGCCTTTGGCCTAATCCGCCCTACGCCTCGCGGACAGGATCGCCCGCACCAGCTCTTCGGGGACATCCGGGGGAACCTCGTCGTCCGGCGCGCAGACGCGGCTGCCGAGGCGAACGGTCTCGCGGTAGGTGTCGAGGTAGGTCACGCAGGCCGGGCACTGCTCGACGTGGCCCTCGAAGACCCGGCGTTCCGCCTCGCCTAACGCACCGTCGAGGTACTCCAACAGGAACTCGACGAAGTCCCGGCATTTCATGACGACGGTGCCTCCCGCAGGTGTGGCTCGAGCAGCTCGCGCAGAGCCTGGCGCGCGCGGTGGAGCCGCGTCTTCACGGCGCCCGGACTGATCCCCAACAGCTCCGCTGCCTCCTCGGTGTCGAGGTCTTCGATGTCCCGCAACAGCAGCACGTTACGATGACCATCGGGAAGCGAATGGATGCTGTCGAGCACCAGCGCGCGCAGCTCGCTCCGCTCGGCCCCGTCCAATCCGTCGGTCCGCCACGGCGAGGCGGGCCGCTCCAGGTGGCCGTCCTCGAGATAGCCGGGCAAGAGCTCCTCGATCGACTGCTCGGGCCTGCGGCGACGCGTGCGCAGCTTCATCAGGCTGGCGTTCACGACGATCCGGTGCAGCCAGGTAGAGAGCAGCGCCTGGCCTTCGAAGCGATCGATCGAGCGGAACGCCGACAGGAACGCGTCCTGCACCGCGTCGCGCGCGTCCTCCTCGACCGGCAGGAAGCGCCGTGCCACCGCGAGCATGCGGCCACCGTAGCTGCGGACGAGATCCTCGTATGCACTCTCCTCGCCGGCGCGCAGCCGCTCGAGCAGCAACTGCGCATCCGGCGCCGGGATCGCGTCCGCGGGCATGGCGGGTCCAACCTTATCGAAGCTCTGCTGGAATGGAACTGCACGCGCTCAAGAAGGTGATGGCGCAGGAGTAGGCGTCGCTACCTGACGCTCTAGCGGCAAGGTAGAATGGCACCCCGCTACCCGGCGCACCTCATCCGGAGCCAACGCATGACCCTCTCGATCGACTCGCTCCCCCCGGCCCGACCCAGACCGGTGCAGTGGAAGCGGCTCGGCGTGCAGCTCGCCATTCTGTGGGAGGCCGATCCGGCAAAGGTGCTGGATGCGGCGTTCTCGGTCGCAGACGCGCTCGGCGGCATGAGCGACGAGCGCCAGCTGCGGCGCTTCCTGCGCAGCGCCGAGGCGCAGAAGCTGCTCGCGAACCGGGTTTCGCTCGCGGATGCGCTGGCCGACCACGCCGCACTCCGATCGCTGCCCGACGGCAGCCTGGGCCGGGCGTTCCTCGCCTTCAGCGAGCGCCACGGCCTGAATCCGCACCAGCTGCTCGACTCGCAGCACGCGATGTCGCGCGACTACGCTCGACTCGATCCGGCGCGGCAGTGGCTCAGCGATCGCTTCACCACCATGCACGATCTCTGGCACGTGATCATCGGCTACGACGCGACGAATGCCGGCGAGTCCGCGTTGATGTGCTTCTCGCTGCCGCAGCGCGTGAACGACCGCGCACTGCCGATCTTCATCGTGATGTCGCTTCTGACGAGGCGGATCGGTTTCCGGAGCGCATGGGAGGCGTTCCGACGTGGGCTGCGGGCGAAGCTCCTCGCCGCACAGCCCGTCGAGGAGTTGCTGCCCCTTCCGATCGAGCAGGCGCGCGCGCGGCTCGGCATCACGCCGCCGCGCGTGGCGCACCCGGGACCCGTCACCGCGTCGATGTTGATTCCGGCACCTTCGCGGTGATCGACGGCGACGCAACGGGCCGAAGGAGCCTGCAATGAGCGAAGACCGACCGCTTCTGGGCAAGGTCGCTCTCGTGACCGGGTCGAGCCGCGGGATCGGAAAGGGCGTCGCCCTCGAGCTCGGAGAGCTCGGCGCCACCGTCTATGTGACGGGCAGGACGCTCGATCCCGGCACCAATCGGCTCGGGGGCAGCGTCGGCCTCACCGTCGCCGAAATCGAAGCACTCGGCGGCAAGAGCGTCGCCGTACGCTGCGATCACCGCGACGATACTCAGGTGCGCGCGGTCTTCGACCGCATTCGCAGCGAGCAGGGACGCCTCGACATCCTCGTCAACAACGCCTGCTCGGCTCAGGATATGGAGCGCCACATCGGTAAGCTCGCCTGGGAGCAGCCCCTCGAAGCCTGGGACGAGGTCCACCAGGTGGGGCTCCGCTCCGCCTACGTGGCGTCGGTGCTGGCCGCGCCGCTGATGATCGCGCGGCGCGACGGTCTGATCGCGAACATCTCGTCGATGGGCGCCGTGAGCTACCTGCACTCCGTCGCGTACGGCACCGCGAAGGCCGGGCTCGACAAGCTCGCGGCCGACCTCGCACACGAGCTTCGGCCGCATCGCGTCACCGCCGTATCGCTGTGGCCGGGGCTGGTACGCACCGAGCTCATCCTCTCCCAGACGCGCGACAACGGTCGCGGGGGGCTCGAGATGGTGCTGCCCCGTCACGATGGAGACGAAGCGGCGGAGCAGGCGATCGACCTCGTGATTTCGGAAAGCCCGCGCTTCACCGGGAGGGCCGTCGCGGCCCTGTACGGCGACGAGAAGCGGCTCGAGAAGACGGGTCGCGCGTTTGCGTGTGCGGAGCTGGCGCTCCACTACGGCTTCACCGACGTCGACGGCAATCAGCCGCCGGTGATCCGCAGCCAGGAGGACGCCGCGCGGGCGCTGCCGAGCCTGTTCAACACCCAGGGCTGAGCCGGCCGCGATCTGCGCGGGATCGCTGCACAAAGCTGTCTCTCGGCCTCTGCGAGAACCCAGCCTGTTCCACCGAACCTCGACTGATCGGGGCCGCGTCGAGACCGAGCTCCAATGAAATCAATGGGTTGTCTGCGATGTTGCGGTCGGCACCTCGCCGCGCCGCGCCGGCACTCGCTCACCGAAGCGATCGGGCCGAGGTGCACCTGCGGGGACGCGCCAGAATCGATCCAGCGGCGCGATCCCGGCCGGGCAGTGCCTCGAGGACCAGACCGGAACCCATTTGTGGGCGGCCCGCGGGAAACGGGGAGTGGCTACAGTCGCTGCGCCCGGACGACGTGGCAACCTTCGCGCTCAGCGGACTTCACACCCTCTCGCCGGTTCGACCGGCACACGGAGGAACCATGTCGCTGCTGCGATTCCTGGGCCTCGGCGCTCGCGCGGACTCGAAGGACGAGCGCGAGAGCGACACCGTCCGCCGCATCGCCGGCGAGCTCGACCGCCTCGATCCCGCGCAGGCGAAGCATCTGGCCGCGTTCGCCTACGTGCTGGCAAGGATCGCGAACGCCGATCTGCGCATCGATGCCGAGGAGACCGCCGAGATGGAACGGGCCATCCATCGCATCGCCGGGCTCTCCGACGCCGAGTCCGTGCTGGTGGTGCAGATCGCGCAGAGCCACGCGCGCAACCTCGGCGGCACACAGGACTATCTGGTCACGCGCCAGTTCCGCCAGATCGCGACCCGCGAGCAGCGCGCCGACCTGCTCCAGTGCCTCTACGCGGTGGCCGCCGCCGACGGCACGATCCGCGGCGAGGAGAGCGCCGAGATCGCCAAGATCGCCGAGGAGCTCGGCTTCACGCGCGCCGAGGCCAACTCGCTGCGCGGTCAGTACCGGGACAAGCTCGCCGAGTTCCAGCGCTGACTTGGCTGCACGAGCCGCAGCGTGCGCGGGTATGAGCTGGATTCTCGCGAGGTCCGCGAAGTATTCTTATGTCGAATCCCCGCAGCGGGCGCTGCGCGCGAAGGGTGTCGCCTAGCCCCATGAGCAACCTCCACACTCCGATCGTTCTGGGCCAGACCGGGCTGCGCGCGTCGCGGCTCGGCATCGGCAGCAGCTTCACGGGTGACGAGCGCTTCATCGAGGAGGCCGTCGAGCAGGGCGTCAACTACCTCTACTGGGGTTCGATCCGCCGGCCGGCGTTCGGACGCGCGATCCGCAACGTCGCCAGGCGCGAGCGCAGCCGGCTGATCGTCACGATCCAGTCCTACACGCGGGTGGCGGCGCTCATGGCGCCGTCGGTCGAGATCGCGCTCCGGCGCAGCGGCCTCGCCTACTTCGACTTCCTGCTCCTCGGCATGTGGAACCGCCCGCCCGGGCGCGCGCTCATCGCTGCAGCGCAGCGCTTGAAGGCGCGCGGCCTGGTGCGCCACCTGATGATGAGCACCCACAACCGGCCTTCTCTCCAAGACCACTTTCGCGCGTTCTCGCGCGGCGAGAGCCCCTTCGACGCGTTCATGCTGCGCTACAACGCGGTCCACCGCGGCGCCGAGCAGGATGTCTTTCCGCATCTTCCCGCGAGCCGCCGGCCCGGCATCCTCACCTACACGGCGACGCGCTGGGGACATCTCTGCGACCCGGCGAAGATGCCCGCGGGCGAGGCGCCCCCGCCCGCGCGCGACTTCTACCGCTTCGCGCTCTCCCATCCCGATGTCGACATGGTGTTATGCGGCCCCAAGAACCGCGAGCAGATGCAGGAGGCGCTGCGCGCGCTCGACGCCGGCCCGCTCGCGCCGGAGGAGCTCGCACGGCTGCAGCGCATCGGCGACCACATCTACGGACGCTACCGGCCGCAGTTCGCGGAGCAGGGCGACCGGGTGCACGGGCCTAGCTAGTTCGCGCCGAGCGCACCGGCTTCGCGGCCTGGTAGCTGACCTCGGGGCGCTCGGCGGGCAGCACCTTCGTGAGGAACGCGTCGGCGGCGGCGCGCTCCTGCGGAGCTTCGGCGAACTGGCTGTCGAAGAAGGCGCGCACCACGAGCGTGGTGAGCTGGTGCTGGAGCCCCGCGCTCATCACGTCGTCGAAGTGCTTGCGGCACGGCAGCGCGTCTCCACCCGGGTCGATGACACCCATCTCCGCGGAGCCGAGTCCCGCGAAGAGATCCTTTCCCTGGTCGAGCTGGAGGTTCGCGCGCAGGCTGCGGCAGCCGAGCCCGTCGAGGTTGCCGAGCAGGCGCAGCGCGCTGTCGGCCATGTCGTCGAAGCCCGCGTGGTTGGCGTGCGCGAGCGTGACGAGGCCGCCGCGGCGGATCCGCGCCGGCAGCGGTGCGGCGTTCACCTCGTAGTCGATCATCGCGTCCGACGTACCGCCGATCATCAGGAAGGGAAGATCGGAATTCTCGTAGAAGCGCGCGGTGAACGGCGCGCCCGGCCCGGCGATCGAGAGCGCCGCGTGGAGGCGCGGGTCGCGCAGCCGCGGGTGGAACGCGACCAGGCTGGTCGTGAGCCCGCCGAGCGAGAGGCCGAACGCGCCGATCCGCTCCGGGTCGATCTCGCCGGTGAACGGACGCTCGTTAGCCGGTAGCGCGAGCATCTTGTCGATCAGGAACGACACGTCGGCGGGTTGGTTTAGCACGTCGCCTACGTTAGGCCCGCCCGGCGCTCCGTAGTGGCTGAGCGGGTAATCCGTGGCCACTAGCACATAGCCATAGCTCGCGAGATGCTCGGCCAGATAGCGGCCGCCGTAGCGCGACGACATGAAGCCGTGGCTGTAGACGAGCAGCGGGTGACGGCCGGGCGCCGCGAGGGGATGCCAGATCGCCACCGGGAAACGCCGCTCGGGTGCGCCGGCGAAGTCGCCGTTCGCGTCGGTGGGCCGCGCGGCGTCGACCCACTCGAGCTCGGTCGTTGCGACCGCGAAGGGCCCGCTCGCGAGACGCCGGCCGCTCTCCGTGTCGGCGGGAAATGCGCGCGGAGCGGTGACGAGCAGTGCCACGGTGATGCCGAGTCCAGTGACGGCCACGAGCCCCAACAGAATCTTCAGAAACTTCATGGACGCCCCCTCGCTGGGTATGACGGCGCACCCATTCTACTGCGACAATGGCGACGTGGCGTATGGCATCGAGTTTCGCCCTGCCGAGGCCGGCGACGAGCCCGGTGCGGAGCTCTTGCGCGCGATGCGCGACGAGATCGCAGCGCTCTATCCGATCGGGCTCGACGCGCCCGGCATGCCGAGCGCGACGCCCGCCGATCTCGGCCCGCCGGGCGGGACCTTCCTGATAGGTTGGCAGAATGGCGTCGCGGTCTGCTGCGGTGGCGTGAAGCGGCTGCCGGACGGCGCCTGCGAGATCAAGCGCATGTACGTCGTGCCGGCGGCGCGCCGCCAGGGCATTGCGCGAGCGCTGCTCGGCGCGCTCGAAGACGCGGCCCGCGGCCTTGGCTACTCGATCGCGCGGCTCGACACAGGGCCGAAGCAGCCGCACGCGCAGGCGATGTACGAGGCGGCGAGCTACCGGCCGATCGGCAACTTCAACGCCAACCCGGTCGCCAGCTTCTGGGGTGAGAAGATTCTCTGATCCAAGAACTGGAGGTCTCAGCGGTAGCCGATGTCAGGCAGCACACGACGAACCCATAAGCGACCGATGCAACTGCTGCTGACGTGCGAGCACGGCGGCAACCGAATCCCACGCCAATACGCGCGGCGCTTCCGTGGCGCCGCGGACGTCGTGAATTCGCACCGCGGCTGGGATCCCGGCGCGCTCGAGCTCGCCCGGTTCCTCGGGCGCTCCCTCGGTGTCCCCGTTCACGCCGTGACGTGGTGCAGACTCCTCGTGGAATCGAACCGAGCGCCGACGAATCGGCGGATCTGGTCGCAGTACACGGCCGATCTGCCGGCCGCGGAGAAAGCAGCCATTCTCGAGCGCTACTGGTGGCCGCATCGACGCGAGGTCGAAGCTCGGATCGAAGGCCATCTCGAGGAGGGATGTCGGGTCGTACACGTGGCCGTGCACAGTTTCACGCCCGTGATAGCCGGTGTACGACGAAACGCAGACATCGGCCTGCTGTACGACTCCCGTTCGCCTTCGGAGAGGGCGCTTTGCAGGCGCTGGCAGACGATCTTCGAGTCCCTGGATCCGTCGTTGCGCGTGCGGCGTAACTATCCCTACCGCGGTGCCGCCGACGGTTTTCCGACCTGGCTGCGGCGTCGTTACTCACCCGACCTCTACGCCGGCGTGGAGTTCGAGGTCAATCAGAGCCTCTTCGCTGGGAAAGGCATCAAGGCCGTTCAGGGGCTCATCGCCGACAGTCTCGACGTCTTGATCAATGGAAATGACACCACGGGACGGTAGACCGTCTTAAACGGAGGTCTAGGCGCCGGGCTCCCAGCTCTTCGGCCGGATCACCAGGCAGTTCGCGTCGTCTGTCATCGCGCCGAGGAAAATGGCGCCGATCAGGCGATGGACGCTCGTCCGATAGTATTTGGTGCCGTGCAGCGGGTTGTCCTTCAGCGGGTCGGCGATGCTGACGGATTCGTCGCTGGATCGATAACCGCACACCACCACGAAGTGCCCGAAGGGGTCGCCGGCCACGTCATCCGGTCCCCTCTCCGTCTCGCGGGCGCACTGGTAGAGATACGTGCCGTTGGTGCCGGCGAGGATCGGCAGGCGGCGCTCCAGCACCCCTCCGATGCGGCTCGGCGAGAGATCGCCCCACAAGATCTGCCCTCCCCGCGCCAAGAACTCCTCGAGCGCGGCGAGGGCATGCCGGGATCGGTCCTGCTGCGCCACACCCTTGGCCTCGAATCGCGCCCGGGCCTTGGCCGCCAGATCCGTCTTTCCATCGAACCAGGTGGGGTCCCAGTAGTTCACGTTGGACACCCACATTGCGGCCTCGTAGCCGCGGCGCAGCGCGTGCACACCCAGATGCGAGTTCAGGGTCCCGCCGGTGGCGTGCTTGTGCGTCTGTTCGATCACCTCCGGGAGGGTGATGTCGTCTCCGAAGTAGGAATACACCGCGTGCAGGCTGGTGGGGCCGCACGTGGTGTAGTCCGGCTGACGCTGGATGTTCACCGGAAGCTCGATATCGATCGACGCCATGATTCCCCTCCGGGCACGGGAGCAACCCAACTCGGATCAGCGATGATACGAGATCCCGGCGAAGCGCTGGTCGATCAGCGTCCCCTTCTCGCCGCTCACGATCTCGGAGATGTCGGCGAGGGCGCCGATCGCTGCGGTGCGTCGGGTCGCACGGGCGAACTGGCAGGCGGCCGCGACCTTCGGACCCATGGAGCCCGCCGGGAAGCTGTGCTTCGCGAGCGCAGAACCCATCACGATCCAGGCCAACGGAGCCAGGAGCCCCTATGGCGCCATCGCGGCGGGGGACAGGTAGAAGCCCGAGCCCACCATGTTGCCGACCACCAGCGCCGTGCAGGCCGCGAGACCGAGCGCCTTCGGCGCCTCCATCGCGGCGGGCGGGGACATCGCAGGCACCGCGTTCCTAGAACGAGAACGATGCGTACAACATCGCGTGGGTCCAGACCTCGTTGCCGCCGGTCGCCTGCTCGAGCCCGTTGCTCGGGAACAGCGCGCCGAGCACCACCGACCACATCAGGTGATCGTTCATCGACCAGTCGACGATGAGGTCGACTTCCTCCCCGAGATCTTTGTCCCGGATGCTCACGACGCGCGGGTCGAACAGGCGCGGCTGGATGTCCGTGGCAAATTCGTCGAGCTGGAAGACGAGCGCCACCAGGTTGACCTTCCAGTCTTCCGCCGGCTCGGCGCGGAGCCGGACGGTATGGACATCGAGGTTGCGGTTGGTTCCGACCCAACCCCCGAGTATCTCGCCCAGGTACCAGGTGTCCCAGTCGGACATCCCGTAGAAGAGCGGATCAAAGGCCTCGATCTCGCTCGCGGTGCCGCGGTCGCCCGTGAAGCCCGAGTAGCGGTAGCTCAAGTAGGGCTTCGCGATGATGTCGTCGAAGGCATAA
>CAZPNB010000220.1:0-6608 GCA_964587305.1 uncultured Spirochaetales bacterium
AACTCGATGCTCGTGAAGACGGCGCTATTCGGCGGCGACGCCAACTGGGGTCGGATCCTCCAGACGGTCGGAGCCGGTCGCGTGCCGCTGCGCCTCGAGCGCACGCGCGTGGTCCTCTGCGGCGTCGTCGTCTTCCGAGACGGCGCGTCGGCGGGCCCGGCCGCGCGCCGCCGGGCGGGCCGCGCGCTGGCGGCCCCGGAGGTGCGGATCGAGGTCGACCTCGGCCTCGGCCGCGGCGACGCCCAGATCTGGACCTGCGACCTCAGCTACGACTACGTGCGGATCAACGCCGAGTACACGACGTAGCTCCGCCGCCCGATCGAGGCGACTCGCGTGCTCTACCGCTTCTACATCTGCGACGTCTTCACCGATCAACGCTTCGATGGCAATCCACTGGCCGTGCTGCCCGAAGCGGCCGGTCTCTCCGACCGGCAGATGCAGCAGATCGCGCGAGAGTTCAACTTCTCCGAGAGCACATTCGTGTTTCCGCCGGAAGCGGGACACACGCGCGTGGTTCGCATCTTCACGCCTACCGTCGAAGTGCCATTCGCCGGGCACCCCAATATCGGCACCGCCTTCGTGTTGGCGGGCGCCGGCGAATTCGGGGACCTGGCTGCCTCGACGTCGGTGACCTTCGAGGAGAAAGCCGGGCTCGTCCCGATCACGATCGAAGCGGTCGATGGTAAGCCCACGCGATGCGAGCTCACTGCCCCGCAAACCCTGATCCTCGGCAACACCGTTCCCGTGCGCGTGCTCGCGGCCGCGGTCTCGCTCTCGCCGGACGAGATCGTGACCGACACTCATCCGCCCCAGGTGGCGTCAGTGGGACTTCCGTTTGTGTTCGCAGAGCTGTCGGGGCGCGACGCGCTCGCACGCGCGCGGGTCGATCCGGTAGCGCACGCGGTCCTCCTTAACGAAGGGGTACCCCGCGAGATTCATGTCTACGTCCGCTCCAACGACGAGTTCGACATTCGCGCGCGGGTCTTCGCCCCTTCTGATGGAGTGCCCGAGGACCCCGCCACCGGCAGCGCCAACTGCGCGTTGGCGGGAATGCTGGCTCACTACGCGGTGCAGGCCACCGGTGATTTCCGCTGGCGGATCGCGCAGGGAGTCGAAATGGGGCGGCCGAGCACGCTTCACGCCCGCGCGGAGAAGCGCGGCGGCAAGGTGGTTTCCACGCATATCGGCGGTGCGTGCGTTCTGGTGGCCGAAGGGTTCATCCATCTCGACTAGCGAGGTGCCTTCGAAGAGGCTTTGCTCTACTCGATGTATCAAGATTGAATTGTTGTTTACTCGTTAGTTACACTTGATTCGTGGCATCGCGCGCTGCGCGAGCAGTGAACCGGGTGTTCCGGCGCAAGGGGCCGGTCCTATGCGGCCGCTACCACCTGCACGTGCGGCGAACGCCTCGGGAAGCGAGAAATGCGCTGGCCTACGTGCTGCTGAACGTGCGCAAGCACTGGCGGCAGCGGTACGGCGCGCCGTCGCTCGTTCGGCTCGACGAGGCGTCCTCGGGGGCGTGGTTCGATGGCTGGAAACGACCGCTACCTTCGAACGTGGAGCATTTCCCGGCGGCCGTAGCGGAGCCACATTCCTGGCTTCTTAGGAAGGGTTGGCGGGACCGCGGTTTGGTCGACCCGTCGGAGACTCCGGAATCGCGCCGATAGAGCCTCGACTCTAGCGTCGGCGCACTACCGCAGCCCGCGGCGGATCATCTCTTCGGCGATCTGGATCGCGTTCGTGGCCGCGCCCTTGCGCAGATTGTCGGAGACCTGCCAGAGCCACAGCCGATCGCTGCCGAGGTCTTTGCGAATCCGGCCCACCAGCACTTCGTCGCGACCCGCCACGTCGCGCGGGGTCGGGAACACGTTGTTCGCCGGATCGTCCACGACCACGACACCGGGGAACGCGGCGAGCGCGCGCCGGGCGTCCTCGGGCGAGAGCGCGCGCTCGGTCTCGATCAGCATCGACGCGGAGTGACCGACCGGCACCGGCACGCGCACGCAGGTCATCGCCACCGAGACGTCCTTCGGGAGGTCCATGATCTTGCGCGTCTCGAACAGGAGCTTCATCTCCTCGGTCGAGTAGCCGTCCTCGCGGAAGCTCTCGCAGAGCGGCAGCACGTTGTGTGCGATCGGCGCAGGATAGGCGGAGGTGGTGAGCGGCTTTCCGTGCGCGGATTCGTCGAGCTGGCGCGCGAGCTCGTCGAGGCCGGGCTTGCCGGTGCCGGAGACGGCCTGGAGCGTGGTCACCACGACGGAGCGCAGGCCCGCGGCGCGGCGGATCGGCTCGAGCGCCATCACGAAGCCGATCGTCGTGCAGTTCGGGCAGGCCACGATGCCGCGCTGCTTCTCGAGCGCCCCGGCATTGATCTCCGGTACCACCAGCGGGACGTTCTCGTCGAGCCGCCACGTGCTCGACTTGTCGATCGCGACGCCGCCGCGCCTCGCCACCTCGGGCGCGAGCTCTTTCGAGAGATTCCCGGTCGCGGCAAAGAAGGCGAAGTCCACCCCGTCGAACGCTTCGGGCCGGGCCTCTGCGACCTCGACGTCGCGGCCCGCGAAGCGCACGTTCGAGCCCGCCGATCGCCCACTCGCGAGTGCGCGCAGCTCGCCGACCGGGAAGCGGCGCTCGGCCAGGAGCTGCAGCACGACCTCGCCCACGGCGCCGGTCGCGCCCACCACGGCAACCGTGCGCTTGCGTTCCGCTGTCTGGGCCATCAGCGCCTCGTGGAAATGGGGGATCAGGCGAACAGAGTACAGTTCCGACGGCGAGCGGCCCCGTCAAGCGAGTCCATCGGCCTCGGTCGGCCGGCTGCGCGGTTCGCGACCGTCTGCTAACCCTCTGCGAATCCACACGTTCCAGGGGCGCCCCGGCGGTGCCCGCGATGCCGGCCGGCCCAAGAGGTCCGAAGGCGATGCGGGTCGGGGAGGCACACCCCGGAGCGGACGCACAACCGCGAAGGAGATTGCCATGGCCGAGACCCCGGCCCCCTCGGAGGCCGCAGCGGCCGCGCAGAGCGCCCCCTCCAGCATGACCGCGCACATCGACCGCGCGGCGCTCAGCGTCCGCGACCTGCTGGAAGCGGGCGTGCACTTCGGGCACCAGACGCGCCGCTGGAACCCGCGCATGAAGCGCTTCCTGTTCGGCGAGCGCAACGGCGTCCACATCGTCGACCTCGATCAGACGCTGCCGCGCTTCGAGAAGGCGCTCGACTTCCTGCGCGAAACCGTGGCGCGCGGCGGGAAGGTCTTGTTCGTCAGCACCAAGCGCCAAGCCCAGGCCTTCGTCGAGGCCGAGGCGCAGCGCAGCGAGCAGTACTTCGTCAGCCGGCGCTGGCTCGGCGGGATGCTCACCAACTTCAAGACCGTCCGGAAATCGATCGAGCACTACAAGGAGCTGCTCGCGCTGACCTCCGACCCGGAGCAGGTCAAGGATCTGCCGAAGAAGGAGCTGTCGCGCATCCATCGCTGGATCGAGAAATACAAGAAGTCTCTCGAAGGCATCAAGGAGATGACGCGGCTGCCCGACGCGCTGTTCATCGTCGATGTCGGGCGCGAGGCGATCGCGGTGAAGGAGGCCATTCGCCTCGGCATTCCGATCGTCGCGATCGTCGACTCGAACTGCGATCCCGAGTCGATCGACTTCGTGGTGCCCGGCAACGACGACTCCACGCGCGCGATCCAGCTCTACTTCCAGTGCGTCGCCGACGCCTGTGCGGACGGGGCACGGCTCTTCAACGAGCGCGTGCAGAGCGAGGTATCGGAGCAGGAGCGCACGCGCTCTGCCGGCGCGCCTGGCGAGAAGATGATCGGCACCGGGCGCGTCGTGGTCGAGATCAAGCAGCAGCCCCGGCGCGGACGCGGCACACACACCGCCGCGCCCCGCACCGGCGACGCGCCGGTCCGGGAAGAAGCGGAAGCGCCGAGCGCCGGCACTCCGCCGCCCGCTGCCAGCGAATAGCAGTCTGGTGCTTACGGCCGCAGTACGGCCGCCGATCCGATTTCAGTGGGCAAGGAGAGCGAAGGTGGCGGAGATCTCCGCAAAGGACGTGAAGACCCTGCGCGAGCAGACCGGCGCCGGCATGATGGACTGCAAGCGCGCGCTCGCCGATGCTGGGGGCGATCTCGCCAAGGCTGTGGGCGTGCTGCGCGAGCGCGGTCTGGCCAAGGCGGGCAAGCGGGAAGGGCGCGCGACCAGCGAGGGCGCGATTGCGATCGCGCTGGCGGGCCGGGCCGGCGCGATGGTCGAGCTCGGCTGCGAGACCGACTTCGTCGCTCGCACCGATGCGTTCGTCTCGCTCGGCGATCGCCTTGCGCGCGCCGCCGCGGACGATCCCCGCATCGCGTCGGTCGACACGTTGCTCGCCGCGTCTCTCGACGGCGACGTGGCGCAGGATCGGATCACCGCGGCGATCGCGGTGCTCGGTGAGAACGTCGTGGTGAAGCGCATCGTCCGGCTCGCGGTGCCAGCCGGTGTGGTCGGGGGTTACGTGCACGCCGGCGGCAAGCTCGGCGTGCTGGTGGCACTCGAGGCGGTCGACGGACGCGCCGGGCTCGAGGCGCTGGCCAAGGACATCGCGATGCACGTCGCGGCGGCCGATCCGAGCCCGGTCGCGGTGAGCCGCGAGGGCGTGTCGCCCGCGCTGCTCGCGGCCGAGCGTGAGATCTACCGCAAGCAGGCGCTCGCCGAGGGTAAGCCCGAGAAGGTCCTCGACCGGATCGTCGAGGGGAAGGTCAACAAGTTCGTGTCGGAGATCGCGCTGATCGAGCAGGCATTCGTGAAGGATCCCGACAGGTCGATCGGCGACCTCCTGTCGGCTCACGGCGGAGCGGTGAACGTAACCGCCTTCGAGCGGTTCAAACTGGGCCAACGGGAGGAGGCGAGCGCAGAGTGAAGGCGGCCTACCGCAGGCTCCTGATCAAGCTTTCCGGCGAGCAGCTCGCCGGAAAGAGCGGCTTCGGCATCAGCCCGACCGTGATCAAGCGGATCGCGCAGGAGCTGCGCGACGTGCACGAGCTCGGCGTTGAGCTATGCGTCGTGATCGGCGGCGGCAACGTGATCCGCGGGATCACCGCCGCCTCCGAGGGCATGGACCGCGCCAGCGCCGACTACATGGGCATGATGGCGAGCGTGATCAATGCGCTGGCGCTCCAGGACGCGCTCGAGAAACAGGGCCTCGTCACCCGCGTGCTCTCGGCATTGGAGATCCAGTCGGTCGCGGAGCCCTACATCCGGCGGCGCGCCGAGCGCCACCTCGAGAAGGGGCGCGTGGTCGTGTTCGCGGGTGGTACGGGCAATCCCTACTTCACCACCGATACCGCGGCGGCGCTGCGCGCCGCGGAGATCCATGCCGAAGTGATCCTGATGGGGAAGAACGGGGTCGACGGCGTCTACTCGGCGGATCCCAAGCTCGATCCCAAAGCCGTGCGCTACGAGCGGATTCGCTTCGACGAGGCGCTCCAGAAGAATCTGCGGGTGATGGACCAGACGGCCCTCGCCCTGTGTCGCGAGAACAAGACGCCGATCGTGGTGTTCGACATCAGCCGGCCGGGTAACCTGCGCCGGGTGGCTGCCGGCGAGCACGTCGGAACGCGGGTGGAGGAGTAGCGGATGGCAGCCGAGGACTTGGAGCTCGTCCACGGAGAGGCGAAGCAGGCGATGGACCGATCGGTTCTGGGACTCCGGGCCGAGCTGCAGAAGGTGCGCACCGGGCGCGCCAGCACCGCGCTGCTCGACGGAATCCAGGTGGAGTACTACGGCACGCAGACGCCGATCAATCAGCTCGCGAACATGAGCACCCCCGACCCACGCTTGATCGTGATCTCGCCCTACGACAAGAGCGCGATCGGGGCGATCGAGAAGGCGGTGCTCGCGTCGAACCTGGGGCTCACCCCCAGCAGCGACGGCAAGGTGGTGCGGATCCCGATCCCCCCGCTCACCGAGGAGCGGCGCAAGGACCTGGTCAAGCACGTGCATCGGCTCGCCGAGGATCACAAGGTAGGGGTGCGCGAGGCGCGCCGGGACGCGCTGGCGCTGATCAAGGACCTGGAGTCCGAGGGCGCCGTGCCGGCCGACGATCGCCGGCGCGAGGAGAAGCGGATCCAAACGCTCACGGACGAGCGCATCCAGAAGATCGAAGAGATGGTGGTTTCAAAGGAGGAGGAGATCCTCCAGGTCTAGGTGCAAGCGCCGCGAAACGGCGCGCGCAGCGAGGCGGAGCCGAGCGAAGGTAAACGAGCGAGGGCATGGGCAACGACGCGCAGCGAACCGATCGCCTCCCCCGCCACGTGGCCATCATCATGGATGGCAACGGGCGCTGGGCCGAGCGCCGCGGGCTCTCGCGGGTCGAGGGACACCGCGCTGGCAAGCAGGCCGTGACCGCTGTGGTGCGCGCGGCCGGGGACCTCGGCATCGAGGTGCTGACGCTCTACGCATTCTCGATCGAGAACTGGAACCGCCCCCAGCCCGAGGTGACCGAGCTGATGCGCCTCGCGGAGCGCTATCTCGAGGAAGAGCTCCCCGAGGTGATGGCGAACGACATCCAGGTGCGCGCGATCGGCCGCCTCGATCGACTGCCACCGCGCGTGCGCGCGCGGATCGATCAC
>CAZPNB010000221.1:0-3811 GCA_964587305.1 uncultured Spirochaetales bacterium
CTCGACGACGTCCTCCTCGTCGAGCGCGATGTCCTCGTCGCCCGCGGCGGCGACCTGAGGCAGGTCGAACACACGCTGCGCTTCCTGGGCAAGCAGTCGCGCGCCCGAGAACAGCGGCTCGAGGAATGTCGCGTCCGAAAGCATCGCGCTCGCGATCGCGCGCGGCGGCAGCAGAGGGGCCCGCGCCGGGGCGAAGCTGCGGAAGGTGTCAGCGTCGATCGTCTCGCTCTCGGCCGCGGGCTTGACGGTCACCGCCGCTGGCGCCAGCAGTCCGAGGAACATGAAGCCCGGAGACAGCATCAGAAGCAGGGCCGCGAAACTGCGACGACCGCTCGAATCGGTGTGGCGCTTCGCCATTCCCAACTCCCATCGGCCGGAGGTGCGCGAGCTCGATCGTCCGCGCGCGGACCGGTCCTCAGGGGACCTATCGGAGGGACGGATCGCCGCCTTGATCCGAGGTCACGGTCTCGGGCAGGGCTGCTGCTCGCGGGCTCCGGGCTCCAGTGGGGCGCGAAGTTTGCGCTGCCCGTGCAGCGGCCCGCCTTCGCTAGCCGGCGAGCAGCGAGCGGGCGATCGTGGAGATCTGGATCTCGTCGGTGCCGGCGTAGATCTGGAGCACCTTCGCGTCGCGGGCGAGCTGCTCGACGCGGTACGACGACATGTATCCGTTGCCGCCGTAGACCTGCACCGCCTCGAGAGCGACCTCGGTGGCCGCGCGCGCCGCGTAGAGCTTCATCGCGGAAGCTTCGGCCAGCGTCGGGCCGCGGCCGGCTGCCGCCAGCTCGATCTGCCGAAACACCAGGTTCTGCAGGTTCATCCGCGCGACCTCCATCCGCGCGAGCTTCTCCTGGATCAGCTGGAACTCGCCGATCGGCCGCCCGAACTGCACGCGGTCGCGCGCGTAGGCGAGCGAGAGCTCGAGACAGCGCTCGACGATGCCGAGCGCCATCGCCGCGACGCCGGTGCGCTCGACCGAGAAGGTCGCCTTCGCGCCCGAGCGCGACTGCCCCGCCTCGCTCTCGCCGAGCAGCCGGTCCTGTCCGGCGCGCACGTCCTGCAGGAAGAGCTCGCCGGTCGGAGACGAGTGCAGGCCCATCTTGCGCATCGGGCCGCTCTGGGTGAGGCCCGACATCCCGCGGTCGAGCACGAACGTGAGCACCGGGCGATCGGCGGGCGCTATGCCGGGCTCGTCGAGCTTGCAGATGAACACGATCGTGTCGGCGTAGGGCCCGTTGGTGATGAAGGTCTTCGTTCCGTTCAGCAGATAGCCGCCCTGCCCGTCGCGCCGCGCGGTCGCCCTCATACTGCCGAACGCGTCAGAGCCGGAGTCCGGCTCGGTGATCGCCCACGCCCCGACCTTGTCGAACGTCAGCAGGTCGAGCGCCCATTTTTCCTTCTGCGCGAGCGTACCCTTCGCCAGGATCGCGCCGGCGGTCAGGCCGACGGAGACGCCCATCGCGGTGACCATGCCGGGGCAGTGACGGCACAGCTCGATGATCGGGATCAGCTGCATCGCGATCGCGTCGCCGCGGCTCTCGCCGTCGCCGCGAGGCGCGGCACCCGATCTCTCGCGCCGGATCTGCGCCGCAAAACGGGAGCGCGCCAGCTCGTCCATGCCGAAGGTCCGGAACAGCTTGCGCAGGATCTCGTACGGCGGCGTGTCGCCGTGCTCGAGCGCCTCGACGTGGGGCTCGATCTCGGTCTCGACGAAGCGGCGCACCGCGTCGCGGATCATCTGGTGCTGCTCACTCCATTCGATCACGAGGCTTCCTCCGCGTTCTCTGCGCGTATCGCGATCTCGGTGATCTCCGCGGGCGCGCCGAGGCGCAGCGGCGGCCCCCAGAAGCCGGTGCCGCGGCTCACGTAGAGCTGCGCGCGGCCGTCGCGATGACGCCCAGTTACCCAGGGCGTCAACAGCCGCACGAACCACCCGAACGGCCAGATCTGGCCGCCGTGGGTGTGGCCCGAGAGCTGGAGATCGATCGCTTCTCGGCGCGCGCGCGCGAAGGTGGCGGGATCGTGCGCGAGCAGCACCGCCGCGCGCTCGGGATCGCGCCCGGCGAGCGCGCGCGCCAGATCTTCGCGCCCGCTTCCGACGAGGTGCGCGTGGTGATCGTCGACACCGACCAGGTCGAAGCTCGCGCCGGGCGGTCCAATCTCCACCCGCTCGTTGCGCAGCACGCGCATACCGAGCCCGCGCACCGTCTCGACCCACGGCGTCGCGCCCGAGTAGTGATCGTGGTTTCCGGTGACGAAGAAGACGCCGTGGCGCGCGCGCAGCGCCGCGAACGGTGCGACTTCGCCGGCGAGCAGGTGCGCGCTGCCGTCGACCAGGTCGCCGGTGACGGCGATCAGGTCGGGTTCGAGCTCGTTCACGCGGCGCGTGAGTGCCGTCGCGAAATCGCGCCCGAGGATCGGACCGATGTGGATGTCAGAGATCTGGACGATTCGGAAGCCGTCCAGCGCGCGTGGCCAGCGCTCGATCGCGAAGGTCTCGCGCCGCAACCGGGGCGGTGCCAGCGCCGATCGCAGCCCGGCCGCTACCGCGGCCCCTGCAACGCCCAGCACCAGAGCCGCCCGCCACGCCGCAGCGCCCTCGCCCGGCTCGCTCGCGTCGGCGGCGCGCGCGACGCCGCCGGCGAGCCACAGGAATGCGTCGCTCGCGAACAAGAGCAGCAGCAGCCAGAAGCCGGCGCCCATCCACAGCGAGGCCGGCCACGCTATGAACCGGGCCACCGGCCGCCGCAGCGTGCGCTCGGCGATCGGCTGCGCCACCAGCAGCGCGGCGAGCACCGCAACCACGATCAGCGCGGTGCTGCGCACCGGCTCCGGCCACGCCGGCTCGAGCACCAGACGCCACGCGAGGTAGCCGTGCGTCGCGGCGAGGAACGCGAACCCCAGCGCACCGAACGCGCCGATCGCGAGGTTTCGCCGGGCCCGATCTCTCATCGGGCCGACGATAGCTCCCTCGCTCTTACGCAGCCGTCGCTTCGTCGGAGCCGGACAGCGACTCGAAGCGCGCCTTGTTCGTCGCCTTCATGTAGGCGTCGTTGGGCCGGATGCGTCCTTCCTTCACCAGCGCGAACAGCGTGTCGTCCATCGACTGCATGCCCAGGGAGCGCCCCGCCTCGATCACCGAGTTCAGCATCGTGATCTTGCCCTCGCGGATGATGTTCGGGAGTCCCGTCGTCCTCAGCAGGATCTCGTGGACGGCGCAGCGCCCCTTGCCGTCGGCCGTCGGTACGAGGAGCTGGGAGACCACGGCGGCGAGCGACTCGGACAGCGAGATCCGCACCTGGTTCTGCTCCTTGGCGGGGAACGCGTCGATGATGCGGTCGATCGTCTTGGCGGCGCTGTTGGTGTGGAGCGTGCCGAACACGAGCATCCCCATCTCGGCCGCCGTAATCGCCAGGCCGATCGTCTCGCGGTCGCGCATCTCGCCGACCAGCACGACGTCGGCGTCCTGCCGGATCGCGGCGCGCAGCGCGGGTCCGAAGCCCTGGGTGTGGGAGCCGACCTCGCGATGCGAGAGCACCGACGCCTTGTTCTGGTGTACGAACTCGACCGGATCCTCGATCGTGACGATGTGCTTGCGGTACTTCGTGTTGATGTGGTCGACGATCGCGGCGAGTGTGGTGGACTTTCCCGAGCCGGTGGGTCCCGTCACCAGCACGAGGCCCTTGTTCAGATCGGCGAGACGGGTGATCGGAGCGGGGAGACCGAGCTGCTCCACGGTGAGGATCTGCTCTGGGATGATCCGGAACACCGCGCCCGCGCCGTTCTGCTGCACCAGGTAGTTCGCGCGGAACCG
>CAZPNB010000222.1:0-3094 GCA_964587305.1 uncultured Spirochaetales bacterium
CGCACCAGAGCGCCGGGAATAGCTACGGCGAGCAGGATAACGACCACCCCCCAATGGAGCCAAATCAGCAAGCCGGCCATCGCAACGAGGGAGATGCTGCTTTGCACGAGCTGGGTTAACCCGTTGAGCAGATGGGTAGGACGGAACGGCGCCTCCCGCTGGGCGCGGTGCAGTGTGTCGTGGTACTGCGGGCTTTCGTAATACTCCAGGTCGACCTCGAGGGACTTGGCGTGGAGAATATCGTACATCCGGTCCGTGACAACCTGCGCCTGGGTCATGCTGACGACTCTCCCTAGTGATGCAAACACGGCTTCAAGTAATGCGACCGTGCCCAAAAGACCGATCAAAAGCGTCAGTGAACCGAAGGCTACGTTTTTATCGGAAGCAGCGAGACTTGCGGCCACTGTGTCAACCACAAGCTTCATGAGATAGAGCCCGGCTAGCGGTAGCAGACCCTGTAAGAGAACCAGCGCGACGGTGGCGACTGTCAAACGCGGGCCGCAATCCCAGACAAGGCGCAGAGCACGCAATATATTGGACAGCAAATCTTTGCCTGCTTTCATGTAAAATCCGGGTTACCTTAGATGTTCTGGTCGTTCTGGGTTTAGTGTGAAAGAGTATTCACCACGAAGAGTGTTAGCCGCACCCTTCGACAGGCTCAGGGCGATCGGAAGAAGGGACCGCTCATGGTGATTCCTCGACCGGCTCGGAACTGAAGGCCATCGAGGAAGCCTGCCGTGAGGCTTCTCGAACGGTCGAACCAAAAGTACGCAAAAAAGAATTTGACTTGGTAGGGGCGGGTTTTAAACCCGCCCTCTAAGTCAGTCTCGGAAGATCTCCCGCAAAGCATGTCCTGAGTAGAATCGAAGGGGCGCCAAGGCGCAAAGTTTTTGCAGGGCGCGCTTCGCGCACCGGGCAGTCTCGGAATATCTCGCGCAAAGGACGCAAAGGTGAAATTACAAATCCGAAATCCGAAACAATCTCAAATGGTCAAACAGTGCAATGTTCCAAACAACCGTGATTGGGATTCCTCGTTTTGGAATTGCTCGGGTTTTGACTTATTTGACTGCGGTTTGTTTCGGTCCGCGGGGCATTTTTCGAGCTTCGGATTTCGGATTTTGATTCGGTGGCGTCTTGGCACGATAAAGGGTCGGGAGGCTTCTTATGACTTAACTCTTTGTTCCTGCTACTGGTTAACAATTGGGTTACTGTGGTCCGAGAACAGAAAAGCCTTCCTGCTTAGCTGCTGCGCCAAGAGCACCGTCAAAGGTCACGAACTCAAATCCTTCGGGTTGATCGAAGACCCCGACCAGCCCTGCTGCCAATTGGAGCGCGTCCGCGGCTCGGAGCGGATGGACTTCAAGAAGACGATGCGCGCGCATCTTTACGGCATCCAAATCGTTAACTTCCATCCAGTCGGCGGTCAACAAACTCAAGCGGTGCCTGGATTCAAGGACGACAGCTTGAGTTAGGACACCTTCGCGACGCTTCCTGGAAAGGGCTGAGAACACTTCCGTAGGGGTTAAGGCCCATACCAGCAGGGCCGGGTCGTCTCGGTACAGCGATCGACTTCGCGAAGAAAGTTGCTCACGGCACACTAAAGGAACAATAGCCGAGGCATCCCAAAATCTCACCTGCCCTCCGCACGTTCCGCTAGGAGTGCTTCAAGGACACCTGATTGCGCAGGGCCAGTGGGCAAGCGCTTGAGAATTTCAGGAACTCCTCTGAGATGGCCTGCTTTGACCTGACCGCTGCGCAGAAGCCGCTTGACTAGAGAGTTATTCCGTTGCCGAGCTTTTTTACCTTCTGACGCCATTGGAACAACTCGGGCGACCGGGATCTTTCGATCAACAACCTCGATCGTTTCGCCTCTACGAACCTGTTCGAGATATCGGCTCAGGTGCTCCCGTAATTCCGAAACGCTGGCTCTTTTCATGGCGCTATTTTAACCAAGTTGGCTCTTTGTAAGCAAGTAGGTTAGAAAGATTTCGCTTCTCGGTGTTTCTCCCGCACCCTTCGACATGCTCAGGGCGATCGGGGTGTGCTTCGACGAGATCACCACTTAGGGACAATGAAAACGCCGCATTGTATGGCTCCAGGGTGTGAAGGACCAAGCGAACGAATGTTACGATCTTGTTGTTAAGATACGGACTCACTTGTAACATTGCCAGCGACGGTTACTCTTTCCGAATTTCCATTGGCGCCAACGGATACTTTTTCCGAACTAACGTTTGCCGGAACGGTTGCTATTTTCGCATTACCATTGCTGCCAATTGAGACTCTTTCCGAATTACCGTTGGCGCTAAGGATTACTCTTTCCGCATGACCATTGCTGCCAACAGAGACCCTTTCGGAATCAATATTGCTATTGACGGTTACGACGCCGTACACACCATCACGGCGTAATAGAACCAGGAACGCCTTTGCAAAAATAGAGAAATCCAACCAAAGGGACCAATGATCGACGTACCAAACATCCAAGCGGATTCGATCCGCCCAAGATAGGCGGTTACGGCCATTAACGACTGCCCAACCGGCCAAGCCGGGTTTGAAGTCGAAACGGCGGGCATCACATGGCGAGCAGAAAGCCGCCTGGACCGGGACCCACGGCCTCGGACCGACAATGCTCATTTCTCCATTTAGGACGTTAATCAACTGCGGAATCTCGTCAAGACTCCAAAGGCGCAGCCAACAACCCACGCGAGTGACTCGCGAATCGTCGGCTGTAACCGTGAAGCCGTTGCCGATTGATTCGGCGCCGAGAACCATGGTGCGGAATTTATAGCAGTTAAAGATCTTGCGGCCTTTGCCGACACGCGGCTGGATGAACAGCACGGGGCCGCGGTCATCCCACTTGATCGCGATGGCGATCAAAACGATGATCGGCGAGAGAAATATCAAAGCCGTCGATGAGACGATCAGATCGAATAACCGCTTTATAGCCAGCTCTATGCTCGCCATGAAGCTCACCTCCGAATTCAAAGTGTGAAAACCGGGAAAATTTGCAGAAGGGTCGGAACTTGCTGCTATCTAATGAACGGATTTGCGAGCGATAACCGCTCGACGTAATTCGTTGTACCGAACTATCGCTGCG
>CAZPNB010000223.1:0-6270 GCA_964587305.1 uncultured Spirochaetales bacterium
GACCTTGAGAAGCTCGTAGCCGCGCACCGCGTCGGGCAGCTCTGCCAGCTTCACCGCGGCGTCGAGGTTCTCGGCCGACAGCACAGCGAGCACGCGGTCGATCGCGTTCACGTACTCGGCCGGCAGCGCGCGCTCGAGCCGGCGCACGTGGGCCCAGCCGAACGGATCGAGGCATGTGCCGCGCAGGCGCTTGCCCTTCGCCAGCAGGCGGACGCCTGGCGTCGCCCACGATCCGATCGCGATCTTGCGGTGGAGGCCGATGGCGCGCAGGATCGGCGGGTGGAGTTGCCAGGCGATCCGGCCGCGCCGGCCGGCGACCTCGCGCGCGTCGGCGAGGCCGTCGGCGTCCGTCAAGAGGCGCGCGACCTCGTACTCGTCCTTGTACGCAATCAGTTTGAACAGGTGGGCCGCGACGGCTGCCAACAGGCGCGTGCTGTCGCGTGCGACCGCGCGCTCGGCGGTGGTCACGCGCTCGAGCACGTCGAGCCATCCGACGGCGGTGCGCTCGTTCTGCCACGCGGTGAGCTCTGCGGCGTAGCGCGTGAGGGCTGTGCGCAGCGGGGGCGGCGCATCGAGCGCGGCGATCCTGGCCGCGACACCGGCCGTGACGATCGGCGCCCGCTGGCTGCTCTGCTGCCCGCTCTCGCGCACGGCACCGCGCGCTGCGGCGACCGCCTGTGGTGTCGCAATCTGCGCGCGGCCCCAGCGGAACGCCGCCAGGTTCGCGTCCACCGCGACGCCGTTCAAGCCGATCGCCTCCTCGATGTGCTTGGCGCTGATCGGCAGGCAGCCGGCCTGGAGCGCCATGCCGACCACGAAGAAGTTCGCAGTGGTCGCGCGGCCGAACAGATCCCCGGTGATCTCGTCGGCGTCGGCCCAGTGCTGCGCGTCGCTGCGCGAGACGCCGGCGATCCGCCGCGTGAGGTCGCCCGGTGACGGGAGCACCACGTCGGCGTGCGTGATCATCTCGCCGGTGGGGGTCCCCGACGTCGAGCCCACCACCGCGGTGCGCGACGGGTCGGCGGTGAGCAGGCCCATCTCGGAGGCCGCGACGAGTTGATCGAACGCGAGCAGGAGATCGGCCTGCGCCTCGCCGAGCCGGTTGGTGGCGGTAGGAACCGAGCGCGAGAGGCGCAGGTCGCTGACGACCGGTCCGGCTTTCTGCGAGAGCCCGATCTGATCGAGCCCGCGCACGTGATAGCCGTCGAGCATCGCCGCGGTGCCGAGCACCTGGGCCACCGTCACGACGCCGGTCCCGCCGATGCCGGTGATGCGCATCGCGAAGTCGTCGTCGGAAACGATGCGGGCGGGCTCGGGCAGGTCGGCGGGCGCAAGCTGCGAGGACTCGGGGATCGCGCTGCGCGCCGCCGCCGCGGCGGTGTCCTCGCGCGCAAACCAGCGCGCGAGCCGGCCCGGGCGCTTCACCGTCACCGTCATGAACGACGGGCAGTCGCCCTCGAGGCACGAGAAGTCGAGGTTGCAGCTGGTCTGATCGACCTCGGTCTTGCGCCCGAACGGCGTGTCGATCGGCTGTACCGAGAGGCAGTTGCTGACCTCGCCGCAGTCGCCGCAGCCCTCGCAGATGCGGTGGTTGATCACGACGCGCTGGTTCGGCGTCGGAGCGCGGCCGCGCTTGCGCGCGCGCCGCGCCTCAGCGGCGCACTGCTGGTCGTGGATCAACACGGTGACGCCCGGAACGTTCGCGAGCAGCTCCTGGGCCTCGATCATGCGGCCGCGATCCCAGACCTCCACGCCGCCCGGCAGGACGGCCCTGCGGTAGCGGCGGGTGTCTTCGGTGGTGACGAGCACGCGCGCGACGCCCTGGGTGAGCAGGATGCGCGCGACTTCGGGCACGCCGAGCTGGCCCTGCGGATGCTGGCCACCGGTCATCGCGATCGCGCCGTTGTAGAGCAGCTTGAAGGTGATGTTCACCTTCGCGGCGACCGCGGCCTGGATCGCGAGCTGGCCGGAGTGGAAGAACGTGCCGTCGCCGAGATTCTGGATGAAGTGCCTGCGCGCGACGAAGTCGGCCATCCCGATCCACTGTGTGCCTTCGTTGCCCATGCACGCGACGCCGGTGATGCTGCCGACGCGCTCGGAATCCATCAACAGCGTCATCGTGTGGCAGCCGATGCCGGCGCCGACCAGCGAGCCCTCGGGCACCTCGGTGCTGCGGTTGTGGGGGCAGCCCGAGCAGAAGAACGGCGTGCGCTGCACCGCGAGCGGTTCGAGCGCGCGCCCGGAGTGGGTCTCTTCGGGGCGGAGGCGCACGCCGACGCGCGCCTCGATGCGCCGGCGCAGGATCGGCAACAGCGCGTCGGCGCCGAGCGCGCCGTGACCGGGCAGCAGGCGCGCGCCATTCTCGTCCGCCTTGCCGACGACGAGCGGCCGCTCCGCCAGACCGTACAGGGCATCCTTGATCAGCGACTCGATGTTGGGCTGCTTCTCCTCGACGACGAACACCTCGCGTAGCCCGCGCGCGAACCTCCGGATCGTGTCCGCATCGAACGGCAGCGGCATCCCCATCTTCAGCAGGCGGATGCCGCACGTGCGGATCTCGTCGTCGCTGGTGAGGCCGAGGCGAGCGAAGGCCTCGCGCACTTCGCGATAGGTGATGCCCGACGCGACGATACCGAGCACAGCGGTCGGCGGATCCACCGTGACGAGGTTCAGGTGATTCTCGGCGGCGTATTGCCGAGCGAGCTCGTAGCGCACCTCGTAGATCTCGCGCTCGCGATCCACGCTGTTCGGCGCGAGCAGGTGACCGTCGGGCCGGTGGAGGTAGGGGCGGCCGCCGCGCGTCGGAAGCACCGGCACGATCCGCTCCGGGTGGAGCTCCACGGACGCCGTCGCATCCGCGACGTCGGCGACGATCTTCAGCGCGCACCACAGGCCCGAGAGGCGCGACAGCGCGATCGCGTGACGCCCGAGGTCGAGCGCCTCGGCCGGATCGCCGGGGTACAGCACCGGCATGTGCATGTCGGCGAGCGCTCCGGCGGACGACGACGGCAGCGTGGAGCTCTTGGCGGCCGGATCGTCGCCGACGATCGCGACCGCGCCGCCGTGCATCGAGGTGCCGGCGTACACCGCGTGGCGCAGCGCGTCCGTGGCGCGATCGACGCCGGGCGCCTTGCCGTACCAGATGCCGACGATGCCGTCGTACAGGCAATCGGGCTGCGCGGCGGCGAGTTGCGAGCCCATCACGGCGCTCGCCGCGTACTCCTCGTTCATCGCGGGCCGGCAGATCACGTGAAGCTCGGGCGCGAGCAGCGCGGCGGCCGCCACCGTCACGTCGTAGCCGCCGAGCGGCGAGCCGGGGTAGCCCGACACCAGCGCCGCGGTGTTCAGACCGGCGCGGCGGTCGGCGCGCATCTGCTCGAGCGGCAGCCGGGCGAGCGCCTGGAGCCCGGTCAGGAAGACGATTCCCTGATCCGCCAGGTACCGGTCGATGAGCCGATACGGCTCCGGAGTCGCCACAGCGCCCTTCCTGTCCGACCTTCGCTCGGCTTCGCCTCGCTGCGCGCGGTCAGACCGCTTGCTCCCGTACGTAACGGCGGGCCCGACGCGTGCCTGAATATCGGTGCTACTGCGAGCCTGCCAAGACTCCCGATCGCCGGCTACCGGCGCGGGCGAGACCGTTGGTGAGGGTATCCTCGATCGATCCGTCGCGTCTGTTAGCTTGCCCGGCCTGGAAGGGGCGCACCGCGATGCTCGATCTGCACGGTACGCGATCCGCCTGGCGGCGGCAGCTCGTCGCGCTGTGGCTCTTGCCGCTGGTCGTCGCGATCGGGGAAACGACCTCCGCAGCGCGAGCCGGCGCGGAGGACGCGACGCCCGAGTCCGTGCTCGAGGCGGCGTTCGCCAACCGCTACGAGGTGGACACGATCTACGAAATGGAGCTCGTGGCCCGCGATCGGAGCGGCCGCGAGCAGCGGCGGAGGCTCCACACGGTCTCCAAGCGGATCGACGGCCGCTCGCACTCGATCGGCCGCGTGGTCGCGCCGGCGAATCTGCGCGGCTTCTCGGTGCTGATGATCGAGGCCGCCGGCGGGGGTCGCGACTCGTTCGTGTATCTCCCGTCGCTGCGGCGGGCGCGCAGGATCAGCGGCGCGCAGCGCGCCGACTCCTTCCTCGGCAGCGACCTCACCTACGAAGACTTCGAGCGCCAGCGGGTGGCGGACTTCGCGCTCGAGCTGCTGCCCGCGGAGCAGGTGGCCGGCGAGCCTTGCCTGATGATCCGCGCGCTGCCGCGCGACGAACGGGGCTATCGCGCGGTGGTGTTCGCGGTGGCGGAGTCCGATCGCGCGATCCTCGAGTACCGCTACTTCGCGCGCGGCGCGGAGGCGCCCTACCGCGTGATCGAGACGCCGCGCGGCGCGATGCGGCGCGAGAACGGCCACCTGCTGCCGACGCGCTTCGCGGTCCGCCACGCCCGGGGAACGTCGACCGAGCTGGTGATCCGCGCGCTCGCGGTGGACCCGGAGATCGACGACCGCGTCTTCTCGCTCCGCACGCTGGAGCAAGAGCGGCCGCTGCCCGCGGCCCCCCCGCCGCGCTGACGAACTACGCCGCTTCGAGCTCCGCGATATCGCTCTGCGAGATCTTGCGCCCGGCGATCCCGGCGAACGGGTCGCCTCCGACGTACACCTCCTCGCCGGTCAAGCGTCCTTCGGCGGCGTCGACCGGCCAAACGACGCCCATCCGGGTCTCCGCGACGTAGTAGGCGTCGGGGTCGTCGACCTCGATCCCGATCGCGCGCAGCGTCGCGCCGGGATAGGCCATCCGCATCACGCCCTCGGTGAACACGGAGTCGGCGTCGACGATCACGCGATCGCACGCAAACTCGAGCCGATGCGCGCCGGTCTGCACGATCGTCATGTCGTAGAACCGGCGCACCGCATCCTTGCTGCCGCGCGGGTTCAAGATCGGGTCGTCGGGATTGCTGTAGGTGATGTAGCGCGGCTTCTCGGTGAGCGTCGCGACGACGCCCTCGATGTCGGCGCGGGCCTCTGCCTTCATGTGCGCGAGCACGAGCTCGAGGTTCCTGCGCAGCGTCGGGTCGTGCTCGTCGGCCAGCCGCTTCTCGACCAGCTTCCAGGTGCGATTGGGGTCCAGCTTCATGACTTTCCTCCTTCGGGCGCCGCTAGCCAGGCGGGACGTGTTCCGATGATGCCGTCGCGCTCCCAGCGCTCGAGGTCGCCCTCCGCGAAGCCGAGCTCGCCGCAGAGCACGTCGCGGTTGTGCTGGCCGAGCGTCGGCGGCGCGCGCCGCGGCCGGCCGTCGGCGAGGCCGACGAACGGCAGCCCCGGGTAGCGCGCGCGCCCGGTGTGCGGATGGTCGAGCGGCTGGTAGAACGCGCGGTGCTCGAGCTGCGGGTGCGGCATCACGCGGTGGGCGTTGACCAGCCGCTGGGCCGGCACGCCGGCCGCGACCAGACGCTCGGCGACGCCGGCGGCGTCGTCACCGGCGCACGCGCGTGCGAGCGCCGCGTCGATCGCGTCGTGGCGCGCGCGGCGCTGCGCTTCGCCGGCGAGGCCTGGATCGATGAACAGCGAGTCCGCGCCGGAAAACACCGCCGCGAGCGCCGCCCATTGCTGGTCGTTCGCGACGGCCAGCGCGATGCGCTCGCCGTCGCGGCAGGTGTAGATGCCCTGCGGCGCGGCGTCCGGGCCGCGATTGCCCTCGGAGCCGAGCAGCACGCCGTAGGCGCTGTACTCGACCACCTGCTCCGCGGCGAGGTTGAGCCCCGGCTCGACGAGCGGCACTTCGACCTGCTGGCCGCGCCCGCTATGCCGCCGATGCTCGAGCGCCGCGAACACCGCAGTGACCGCGTGCAGCGCGCCGACCGGATCGCAGACGTTCGCGTTCATCGGAAGGTCGGGATAGCCGCCGCGCCACGCGATCCCGCACGCCTGCTCGACGTTCATCGCGAAGCCGGTGCGGTCGCGCCACGGCCCGTCCAGCCCCCACGCGGGCATCCGCACCAGCACGAGGCGCGGGTTCCACGCGGAGAGCGTCTGCCAGCCGAGGCCGAACTGGTCGAGCACTCGCGCCGAGAAGTTCTCGATCAGCACATCGGCCCGTTCGACCAGCGCGCGCAGCGCCCGGCGGCCCTCCTCGCGATCGAGGCGCAGCGTGACGGCCCGTTTCTCCGAGTTGGCGCCGTGGAAGATCGAGCCCGCCTCCCAGATCGGCGGGCCCGGCTTGACATTGACGAAGCGCATTCCGTCGGGGCGGTTCACCGACTCGACCTTGACGACGTCGGCGCCG
>CAZPNB010000224.1:0-5450 GCA_964587305.1 uncultured Spirochaetales bacterium
ACACCCTGCGCTACCGCGTGACCGGCAGCGACCGCGGCGGAGCGATCGCGGTCGGCGACATCGGCCGCGGGTCCGGCGGTGCGGTCGCGCCGGGCGCCGGGGCGTCGATCGCCGTCACCGAGAACCTGGCACGCGGCTTTACCGGGTTGTCGATCCGCCCGAACGCGTACGCGTGGCGAGTGCTAGGTGTTCGCGATGTGCTCGCGCCGCTGAACGTCACGCGCGCTGGCTTCCCCGGCGATCCCGACCGCAACTTCGGGCCGAGCGGCCTCTCGGTCGCGAGCGATCGCTGGGACGTGCGCCAGGCCGTCGTGATCCAGGGCGCGCTGCGTGAGCGCGGCCGCGATTACGATTGGCTGACGCTCTACGTCGACACCCAGACACAGCACCCGCTCTACGCGATCACCCAGCGCCGCGGCGACCGCCTCGTCGAGGTGGGCATCCTGCTGCACCGCTGGAGCGACGACCAGCCGGGCTACCCCGCGTGGCCGGACGGCACGAGCGCGTCGATCTTCGACCCGGTCGCCGCCGTGTTCACCGACGCCACCGACGGCAGCGGCTGGCGCCGCGAGTCGTACGACGTCCGCTCGACGCCGCCGGACGCGGGCGAGCTGCGCCGCATGACGTCGGACGCGTTCCTCGAACGCGGGCACTGAGGTGAGAACTGCAAGGCATCCTGTCCACGAGCGAGGAGAAATCATGATCTGTGACATTTGTGGAAAGCAGGGCGCGCGGGTTCGCAGAACCACCCACACGTTCGGGTCGGGCCGTTCGGCATTCTTGATCGAGGGTGTCCCCCTTGTTCGTTGCCCAAACTGCGGCGAGAGTTACTTCACGGCCGACACCCTGAAGGAGATCGAGCGAATCCGGAAGCACTGGCGGAAGTCCGCCGTCGAGAAGCGAATACCGGTGGCGAAGTTCAAGGGGGCAGCATGACACGCCGTTGTAGACCGTCGCGCGCTTCGCCCCCGCGGCTGAACGGCTGATCCGTTAGAAGGCCCACAGGAAAGAGTCGCAGTAGCGTCCATCAATGAGATCATTCCGCGTCTACGTCGATACCTCAGTCCTGGGCGGCTGCTTCGATCCTGAGTTCTCGGAGTGGTCGATCAGCCTCGTCCAGGACTTTCGGTTGGGCCGACTGAAGCCGGTGCTATCTGAGGTTGTGGCCACGGAGATCGAGCCGGCGCCAATCCAGGTCCGGGAGCTTCATGCCGAGCTCGTGCGTCTCCCTGCGGAGATCGTTTCTGTCACCGTGGAAACCATAGATCTCGTGGAGGAGTACGAGCGCCGGGGAGTGCTCTCGCCGCGCTACCGCAACGACATGCTGCACATCGCGCTTGCGACGCTGGCGCGGGTAGATGTCCTCGTCAGCTGGAACTTTCGCCACATCGTACGGCTCGATAAGATTCAAGCGTTCAACGGCGTGAACGGAGAGCGCGGACTGGACGCCCTGAACATCTATTCTCCTCGAGAGGTCACGTTCTATGGAGAGGAATGAGATCCGGGCCGTCGAGATGGTCCGAAAGATTCGGGACGAGCAGGCGGCTCTTCTTGCATCGAAGTCAAAAGAGGAGATCGTCGCGTTCTTCCACAAGGCCGGGCAACGAGTTCTAGCAGCGGCTCGGAGGGCAAAATCTTCCACCGCGTCCAAGGAAGAAGGCGCCTGACAAGGCAATGGAGCTGGCGCCCCTTGCGCTGTCGTCACACCACAGGCTGGTGGCATCCTGCGCGCAACGGTATGGACTCCTCTACACAGTCGCCGGGAATGAACTGCGCATTCTCGCTGCCCAGACCGTTCCCTGGTCGGAAGCTCGTCGCCGGATACACGCAGCCGCCCGACGTGGCGCGCGAGCCTGAATATCTCGACGAAGCACTCGAGGAGGCGCGGGATGAACTGGATTTGAATCCAGTTGCCAGCTGAGCCCGAGCAGCGGGCGAATGGGTGCGATCGTCAGGCGGCGCCAGCGCGCGCACTGCGCAAGTCCAGGAGAGCGGCGCACGCCAGCGCCGCGCTGCCGACCAGATCGACGACGACGACCCGCCGCAGCTCCGCGTTGACGTCTCCACCGAGCCACGCGATCGCGATGAACGACAGCATGCTGACGAGACCCGCCGCGAGGCCGGCGGTGCGCAGCGCGGGCTGGAACACGGAGGCGATCAGCAGCGCGCCGACGACCCCGAACAGCAGCGCGCGGTGGCGCATCAGCACGAGCAGATTCGGTTCTTGGAACGCCACGCCGTAGAGCGCTTCGAGGCGCGCCGCGGAGATCGCGCCGCTCACCGGCAACAGGTTCACGACGCCCGCCAGCAGAACTAGCGCCGACGAGATTCTGCGCATCAGAACGTCCACCGAAGCTTCATGAACACCTCGTCGCGCTTGCGGATGCCGGAGAAGCCGTTGTCGACGCCCTGGCGATACGCGTGGCGCCCGGCCCGGTTCACCACCGGCGAGATCTCCTGCACCGCCATCTCGGTCAGTTCCGTTCGTCCGAAGAAATACAGGAATCCGACGGTCACGGACAGCGAGTCGGTGAAGCGGTACTGGAGCGACGGCAAGACCCCGCCCGAGCGCGACGCGAACTCGTACACCGTCAGAAGCTCCGGCGTCATCCGGTCCTGGAAGTAGCCGGTCGAGACCGCGAACGTGAAGAACACGTTCGCGGGCCCGTTCGCGGTGAATCCGTCGCGGTAGCCCGGCAGGTAGCTGACGAACCACTGCGAGTTGAACAGGAACGTGCGATTGGGATTCAGGAAGTGGATGAACGTCGGCCGGTCGACCGAGATCGCGAAGTCGATCTCATCGGTCTCGGTGATGCCGCTCGGCTCGTCGGCGTCGGCGTACGGAACCCCCTCGATCCACGTCAGCTCGACGCCCCAGCTCGTCTTGGTGCGATCCTCGGCGAAGTCGGTGGCGAAGCCGAGCACATTGCGCTGGTCGTAGCGCAGCACCACCTCGCCGCCGCTGTGCCAGATGAACGTGCGCCGGCCGAAGCGCTCGTTGCCGGCCGCGCGCACGGTGTTGCGCGTGACGCCGACGGCGGCGAGGAAGTTCTTCACGTTGGCGCACAGCTGGGGACTGGACAACGAGCAGCCTTCGGTGCGATAGGGCGCCGTCGGCACGAAGCACTCCGGGTCGTCGCGAAACGCGCCGGCGGCCTGGTGGTCGGCGCCATCGAGATCGGTCGAGCGCAGGTCGCACGAGGTGATCGCGAGGAACATCAGGAAGTTGTAGGAGTAGGCGGCCAGCTCGTTCTGGAACATCTGCGCGGTGCCGGCGAAGAGCTCGGCGACCAGGTCGCGGTTCGCCCACTCGGTGCAGCCGGGAACGCCGCGCGGATTGGTCGGCGACGCGATGCAGCCCGCCGTCGGATGGATCAGCGGCAGATCGGCGAGCGTGACCGCCTCGGAGCCGCAGATGAACACCCGGCGAATCGCAACGTTGACAACGAGCGACCCGCCGAAGCCGCGCGGGGTGCAATCGGGATTGGGGACCTGGATCGGGTTCTGGTTCGCGTCGAAGCCGGCGATCAGCCGCTCGGGCACCGCGCGCCGCGTCGAAGCAAGGCTGCACGCCGCGAGCTCGCGCGCGAGCTCGGCGCTCGCGCCGACCGCCGTCACCGGCACGCTCGGCGCGCCGTCGCGCTGGCGGATCAAGTCGCCGACGATGCAGCCGTCGACCGACGGCAGGTATCCGGTCTCGAACGTGACCGACACGCGGGTGGGCACGTCGTCGGCATCGCCCGGGACCCCGTTCGGGTCGTTGTAGCTCACGGACAGCGCCGCGACGCCGCGGCAGCCCGGCAGCTTGACGAGCCCCTCGTCGGCGGTAAAGCGCGTGCAGGCCGGGCCGCCGAGGAACGCCACGTTGCTGCGCAGCGCAGCGCCGGCGCCCGACGCGACCGCCGCGCCGAGCGGCCCGATCGTGCCGGGCTGTGGGAGGTTGTCGCTCGCGTACTGGCCGGGCAGTGTGCCATCGATGCCGGTCCACGACTGCACCAGCACCGACGCCTCCATGTTCATGAAGTCGATGCCGCCGAACGGTCCCGACTGCGGAAACTGGAACGTCGTGGTCTCGCGCGCCGAGCTGTCGCAGCGCGTGCCGTAGAACGGACCGCACCCGAGCAACGCGCGCTGCTCGTTGGTCAGCGAGCTGTCGAGCGTCGGCGCGCCGGGAAAGCGCGCGCGCACGGTGCGCGTGTCGAAGCCGTCGAATCCGCCGAGATCACACGGAGTGGCCGGATCCGCATCCGCGCAGCCGGCGCCGTTGTCGGAAACCCCGTTTCCGTTGTGGTCGATCGGCGCCTGCGGATCATTGAACAGCCGATTCAGCGCCGCGAGCGGAAACGCGATCAGCGGCCCCGAAAGCGCCGCATTCTTCTGAAAGTCGTGCACGACACTCATGTAGCGGACGCTGGTCGGGCCGTCGGGGTCGCCGGCAAACACCGACACGAACGCCTCCGCGACCGGCAGGTTCGCGCTGCGCAGGTTGCTCCCGCTGGCGAAGAAGGTCCACGCGCACGCGCCCGGCTCGAGCGCGGCGGAGATCCCGACCGTCGCGAGGCACGACCACGCGAATAGCTGCTGGTTGGCCGAGTGGAACTGGAGCGCGTTGGTCGCGGCGACCAGCGCGGCCGGGTCGAGCGAGAATGCGTTCGCGAAGCCGGGCGCGCCGCCGGGGCGCAGGCAGTCGGGATCGCTGCCGATGCCGCCGCGAATCGCCGTCGTCCCGTCGAGCGGCGCGCCGTCGGGCAGCGTATCCGGGGTGGTGGCGCTGCCCTGCGCGTACGGCGTCTGGGCGGTCGTCACCGAGTAGGGATGCGACGCGAACCCGGTGCTGTAGGCGATGCCGGGAGAGGTGGCGGAGGGCTTGTTCACCGGGTCGGGCGCGATCTGCCCGCCCTGCGCGCACGTCCCGAGCGCCTGCCCGGGCAGCCGCGCGACCACCGGGCGCCCGGTCCCGGGGTCGACGCCGCGATCGTAGAAGAAGATCGCGTCGGCGTAGGGAAGGTCGCTGTAGCCGTAGAAGTCGGTCAGCGCGAAGCTGAAGCGGTCCCACCGCCATTCGATGCGCCCGCCGATCTCGAGATTGCTCGGGTCCTTCCACGGGCCCTCGGGCCGATCGACGCCGGCGATGCCGACGCCGAGATAGGAATGGGTCGCGATGCCGTTCGTCAGCGTGCACGTGAAATTCGGTGCATAGGGCTCGCCACAGGCGCCGAGGTCGGCGGGCTCGAAGCGGCCGAGGTTCGCCGCGAGCTCGAGGCGCAGATCCTCGAGCGGACCCACATCGTAGAGTGAGTACACGGTGCGCACCGACCACAGCGCGACCCGCGACTCCTCGAGGCTCGGCAGCGACGAGAGCGCCAGATCCTGCGGGTTCCACTGGTCGGTGGCGCGGAAGATCTCGGTCTTCCCCCAGACGATCGTCTGGAGGCCGAGGCGCGTCCACA
>CAZPNB010000225.1:0-3820 GCA_964587305.1 uncultured Spirochaetales bacterium
GCGGCGCGCTCGCGGCCGCCTGCGCGGAGCTGGGGCACGTGTTCGTCGACCCCCCGCTGCACGTCGAGTGGGCCGGCCGGCGGATCGCCGTCGTGCACGACCCGCGCGAGCTCGACGCGCTCGACCTGGCCGGCGTCGACGTCGCGCTGTACGGACACGACCACCGCCACGCGCTCGAGAGCCGCGGTGGCGCGCTCTGCTTCAACCCCGGCGAGTGCGCGGGTCATCTGCCGGGGCACAACCGCGTCGGCGTGCTCGACCTGGCGACTCTCGAAGCCGAGATCCTGCGCTTCTGAGCTCCGCGATGCCGTACTCTGCGCCAATGAGCGAGCGCGAGGGCTGGGAGCAGGAGGTCGAGGCGATTCGCTCGCGGCGGCGGCTCGCACAAGAGCACGGCGGCGGCGACGCGGTCGAGAAGCAGCACGCGCTCGGGCGCCTGTCGATCCGCGAGCGGATCGACGCGCTGCTCGACCCAGGGAGCTTCCGCGAGCAGGGCCCGATCGCCGGCCAGAGCGAGCTCGCCGAGGACGGATCGCTGCGCTCGTTCACGCCGGCCAACTACGTGCTCGGCACCGGGCGGCTCGACGGCCGACTGTGCGTCGTCGGCGGCGAGGACTTCACGCAGCGCGGCGGCTCGCCCTCCCCGGCCGGCCTGCGCAAGAGCGTGTTCGCCGAGGACCTGTGTCTGCGGCTGCGGGTTCCGCTCGTGCGTTTCCTCCAGGGCGGCGGCGGCAGCGTCACGGGCACCGCAAGGAAGGGCCCTCGGCGCGGCGGTGGCGAGGGCGCCGCGACCGCGCGCCACCGCTTCGCGTCGATCGCCGACGCGATGGCGACGGTGCCGGTGGCGTCGGCGGCGCTCGGCGCGGTGGCGGGGCTGCCGGCCGCACGGCTGGTCGCGTCGCACTTCGCGGTGATGACGCGCGACACCGCGCAGGTGATGGTGGCGGGCCCGGCGCTGGTCGAGCGCGCGCTCGGCGAGCGGCTCAGCAAGGAAGCGCTCGGCGGCGCGGCGATCCACGAGCGCAGCGGCGTCGTCGACGCGATCGCGCGCGACGAGGCGGACGCGTTCGGCCAGATCCGCCGCTTCCTCTCGTATCTTCCGAGCCACGTCTGGCAGCCGGCACCGCGTGCCGCGGCCGCCGATCTGCGCGAGCGCGCAGAGCCGGAGCTGCTCGGCATCGTGCCCCGCGACCGCCGGAAGATCTACGACGCGCGCCGGCTCGTCGCGCTCGTGGTCGACCGCGACTCCGTGTTCGAGCTCGGCCGAGGCTACGGCCGCTCGCAGATCACCGCGCTCGCGCGCCTCGACGGACAGCCGGTCGGCGTGTGGGCCAACGATCCGCGCTTCTACGCCGGCTCGATGACCGCCGACGGCGCGCGCAAGGTGCGCCGCTTCGTCGAGCTGTGCGACACCTTCCACCTGCCGGTCGTCGCGTTCGTCGACGAGCCGGGCTTCATGATCGGCCTCGCCGCGGAGCAGGCGGCGACGATCCGCTTCGGGGCCGAGGCGATGTTCGCGGTGGTGCAGGCGACGGTGCCGTGGGCGTCGGTGATCGTGCGCAAGAGCTATGGCGTCGCGGCGGCGGCCCATTTCGCGCCCGACGCGCTGGTGCTCGCGTGGCCTTCGGCCGAGGGCGGCGCGCTGCCGATCGAAGGTGGCGTCGCGGTGGCGTTCCGGCGCGAGATCGCGGGCGCGCCCGACCCCGACGCTCGCCGCCGCGAGCTCGAAGAGCAGTTCGCCCGCGCGCGCTCGCCGTTCCCGCGCGCGGAGAGCTTCGCGGTGCACGACCTGATCGATCCGCGGGAGACGCGCGCGCGGCTATGCGACTGGGTGGAGGAGATCCAGTCGGCGCTGGCGTCGCAGATCGGGCCGCGGGGCTACGCGCTGCGGCCCTGAGCGTCACTCCGCGCCGGCTGCGCCGGACCTTCCACCATCAAGATCGCCCGCTGGTAGATGGCCAGCTCCTCGAACGACGCGAACGGGCGACCGACCGCGGTGTCGGCGTCGGGCAGCGGCGTCGCGCCCGAGCGCTCCAGGATGATCTTCACGAATGAGCGAAGCGCGTCGGCCGCCGACGCGTGGCCGGAGAACAGGCGGCGCGGGTCGAACTGGTCGCCGCGGATCCGGATCACGCGCAGGATCTCCTGGGTGGGGGTCTTCCAGTTGAGGACGAGATCGACCAGGATCACCGGCTTCGGTCCGATCCCGTGCACCGCGGCGACGGCCACCGCCTCGATCCGCCCGTAGCGCACGAGCTTCTTCTGGCCCTGCGCGGTCTGGATCTCGATTCCGTCGTCGCCGAGCTCGAGCGGCACGGCGACCACGGCGTCGAGCACGCGGTCGTGGGTCTCGATCTCGATCTCGGCCGGACGCTCGATAGCGCTGGTAGGCGGGGTGACGGGCGCGGCCGGCAGGGCGGCGCTCTCCGGCTGCGCAGAACGGCTCGCTGGAGGGCCGCCTTTCGCCCGGTAGGCCGGCGCCGCCCGCCCGCCCGCTGATGCCAGCACTTCGGCGATCAGGTTCTCGAGCGCCTGCCGCTCGGAGAGGGAGAGCTCGACACTGCCTAGCGCACGCCAGGCCGCGGTCTCGGTGACGCCGGGATCGAGCCCACGCGCGGCCCGCGCGATGCGCGCCGCGATCACGTGATTCTCGCGTTCGTCGGAGCGCTCGAGCGCACAGCGCAGCGCGTCGACGGCCTCGGGTTTGTGATCGTGCTCGCGCAGCAGGAGCGCCATGTGGATCAAGAGCGATGGGTCGACCTTCTCCGGAATGCCGCTGCCGGCCAAGTCGAGCCAGTGATCGATCGCCGCGGCGACAAGCTCGCGCCGCAGCTCGATCCGGATCACGCGCAAGATCGACGCGGTGACCTCGGCGTCTCGACCGAGCTCGCGCGCCACCTCCCACGCAGCGAGCGCGGCCTCGTACGCGTCGGGATCGGCGGCCAGGTACTCGGAGAGAAGCTCCAGCGCCTCGCGCGGACGCCCCGCCTCGCGCGCGCGTATCGCGCGCCGGAAGCGCGGGTCGCGCTTCACCGGCGACGAGCCGCCCGCGCGCTGCTCGCCGTCGATGCCGGCGAACCAGGCAACCGCGGACGCCAGCCCACCGGCAGTGGCCGCGCCGAAACACGCCCAGTAGATCTGGGTCGGTGCGGGCGGCGGCCCGGTCGCGATCAGGTCGATTCCGGTGAAGGACCACGACGCGGTCGCGTAGGGCGGCAGCAACAGCCACAGCGCGCTGACCACGAGCCCCGCCAGATAGAATCCGTCGCCGCGCTGCGGCGCGAAGCGCACGGCGAACGCGCTGGCGAGGCCGGCCACGAGCGGCGTGCTGCCGATCAGACCGTGATTCGCCTCACCCACAGCCGTGAACGTCCACACCGCGGCACCGGCCAGTGTCGCGAACGCGACCAAGCCTCCGTAGGCGACGCGCCCGAGCGAGCGCTCGAGGTAGACGCCGAAGAAGAGCAGCAACAGACCATTGCCGATCAGGTGCCAATTGGAGAGGTGCAGGAACGCGTATAGGAGCCAGCTGCGCGCCGGGCCATCGGCGGGAACGACCGCGATGCCGCGCGCCGGCAATGCGCGCACGCTGGCCAGCGTCGTCTCGACCTGCTGGTCGAGCTCGAACTGCTGGCGGCGCATCACCCCGGCCGGCGTCGGCACGCGGTCCTCGGCCACCCGCCGGCGCTCGAACTCATCGCGCGCGCGCTCGATGGCCGCCGGTTCGAGGCGGGTGGTCAGCGCGGGCCCCGGCTCCAGATACGGGTGCGCGAGGAAGTACTCGCGCGCCGCGTCGAGCGCCGCCATCCCGTCGCGGACG
>CAZPNB010000226.1:0-2798 GCA_964587305.1 uncultured Spirochaetales bacterium
TACGGGGCTCGATTCGGATCGCCCCCCGGAACCATGAGCGACTCGGGGGCACCTCGACGCCGCCCGAGCGACCCGTCGTGAGTACGCCTATCGACCGATGGCGCGCTCTTCGGGCGCTTGCAGCGCCGGTGCGCGCGCCGAGCACGCGGCGATCGCGTCGGCGATCGCATCGCGCAGTGCGGCGTCGAGGTAGGGCGCGCGCAAAGCGCTCCGCGCTGCCTCGCGCACCGCGCCGGCCTCGAGCCCCGGTGGCAGCGCGAGCAGCAGGCGGGCTTGCCGCTCGCCGATCCGCAGCAGCGCCGGACGCAGCGCGCTGTCGAGATCGGGAGTCTCCTCGGGCTGGTAGTCGGGGTCCTTCACCGCGCGAGATTGCACCTGTCTCGCCGCGTCGAGCTGAGCCTGGAACAGCGCGCGCACACGAGCGTCGTGCGGCGGCTCACGTCCGACGCGCCGCGCTTGCGCGCGCAGATCTTCGAGCGCGCGGTCGATCACGAGCGCCTCGCGCTCGGGCACCACGAGCGGGAGGCCGTCGCGGCGCTTCACTACGCCCACCAGCGGCATCAGCGCCAGCCGCTCGTCGATCGCCGCGAGCAGAGCGCGCAGCGGGTCGGCCGTGGCCGCCGAGTCCTTTCCCAGCCACTCGGAGCGCAGCGCCGCGAGCGTTCCGTCGGCTTCGCGGCCCTGCAGCCACGCGTCGAAGTCGGCGGCGAGCTCGGGCCGATCGGGTCGCACCAGCCACGCCTTGCGATCCCGAGAGAGCGGTCCGATCCGCGCCAGCGGTTCCCCGGCCCGCGCTTCCCAGTGGGGCGCCTCCGCGCCGTCCGTCACCACCGCGTCTACGCGCTCTTCGAGCAGCAGGTCGATCACCGCCTCGTTGTCGGGCACGGCGATCAGGCTGGCGTGCGGGAAGGTCGCCCGGGCGACCTGCTCGAGGTGGCCTCCGGAGTTGACGGCGATCCGGATCTGCGGACGGTCGAGCGATGCCGAGCCCGAGTGTTCCGGCGAACGCGCCAGCACCCACGCCTCCGTCTCGGCCACCGGCACCGTGAACCGGCCCGCCGCAGAGCGCTCCGGCCGCACCGTGATCCCCGATGCCGCCACGTCGAAACGCCGCGCCTCGAGGTCGGCCAATAGGCGGGGCCAGCGGAAGCGCACGAAGACGATCTCGCGCCCGCGCTCTGCCGCCCAGGCGCGAATCAGCGCCACGTCGAAACCCTCCGGCGGTGCGCGCTCGCTGCGGGCGTGGCTGAACGGGACGTAGTCCCCGCTCGTACCCACGCGCAGCGCGGCGGCGTCCTCGGAGGCGGCGCCTCGCGCGTACAGCGCCGCGGCAACGAGCGCGGCGAGTGCGAGCCCCAGGCCCGCTCGGATCCAACCTCGGCCGGCTCTCATGACTCCCTTCGGGGACGCGACGCTAGCTTAAGCCCGGCTCGTTTGACCGCCCAAGGTCGATCCCCTAACCTGCGGCTCTTCCTGCGTTTCTGGCAACACCGCCGGACGCCGCGGAACCCGAGATCCCCATCGGTGTCCCCCCTGCCGGCTCGCGGACGAGCGCGGGCCGGTTCTTTGCAGGGGTGCGCAGGTCCGTTCCGCTTCGAGAGGGAGCCGCTGCCATGTTGTCGATCGAGGAGATCCAGACCGGGTCCAACGTCGTCCACAAGAACACGGGCCTCCGCTATGCGGTGGTCGACATCAACGACGTCGAAGTGCTCCTCTCGCCCGGGTCCGACTCGACCATGCAGGACCTGATGGTTCCGGTGGAGCTCTTCCTGAGCGAGTTCATCGATGGCGACCGCTACAGCGCTCCGCGGTCGCGCACCGCTGGACGGGGTCGCGGCGGTCGCCGCCCTGCACAGCACCGCGCCGCTCCGACGGGGCCCAAGGTCCGAGGGCGGGTCAAGAAGCTGGTGCCCGACCGGGGCTTTGGCTTCGTCCGCGGCGACGACGGCAAGGAAGTGTTCTTTCACCGGTCCGGTCTCGGCGCCAACGACTACGACGCGCTCTCCGAGGGCGACATCGTCGAGTACGTGGTCCAGGAGGGCCCGCGCGGGCCGCGCGCCGAGAACGTCCGCGCCGTCGGATCGGACATCGCGGTGACGACCGCCTAGTAGTAGCGGTGGACGATCGGGAGCCGTCTCCCGGTGCCGAAGGCCTTGGTCGAAGTGCGCAGCACGAGCGGTGTCTGGCGCCGCTTGTACTCGTTGCGGTCGAGGCGCGCCACCACCTGTTCCACCAGCGCGCGGTCTGCCCCCGGTGGCGGCTCGATCGCCGCTGCACCGAGTCGCCCCTCGATCGCCTGAGCCAGGATCGCGTCGAGCACGGCGTAGTCGGGCAGGTCGTCGCTGTCGAGTTGATTCGGCGCCAGCTCTGCCGAGGGTGGCTTCGCGATGCAGCGCGCGGGAATCCGCTCGCTACCCGCCAGCGAGTTCGCGCGCCGCGCGATCGCGTAGACGTCGCGCTTGTAGACGTCCCCGAGCACCGCGAGGCCCCCGACGGTGTCGCCGTAGAGGGTGCAGTAGCCGACGGAGATCTCGCTCTTGTTGCCGGTGGCGATCACCAGGCGACGCTCGGCGTTCGACACCGCCATCAGGATCGCGCCGCGGATTCGCGACTGGATGTTCTGATGCGCCAGCCCGTAGTCCGCGCGCTCGCCGAACAGCGTGCGGAACACATCGAGGTAGGCGCGGAAGATCGGCTCGATCGCGACGACACGCGTCTCGATGCCGAGGTTCCGCCCGAGTGCCCGCGCGTCCTCGACGCTGTGGGAGGAGGAAAATGGGCTCGGCATCGCGATGCCC
>CAZPNB010000227.1:0-7474 GCA_964587305.1 uncultured Spirochaetales bacterium
GCCGCTGGTGGGCCCGAGGAACTGATGGCCCAGCCGCACTTTCCGACCCCGCCGCACCCGGCCGAGGACGACTTCGAGCGCGACCTGCACACCGAGCACCAGCTGCTCAACATGGGCCCGTCGCACCCGGCCACCCATGGCACCGTGAAGTTCCTGGTCGAGCTCGACGGCGAGAACATCGTCAACATCGACATCCAGGTCGGCTACCTGCACCGCGGGTTCGAGAAGGAGTGCGAAGCGGGCACCTGGTACCAGGCCATCCCCTACACCGATCGCCTCAACTACAACTCGGCGGTGTTGGCGAACCTCGGCTTCTGCATGGCCGTGGAGAAGCTGCTCGAGATCGAGACGCCCGAGCGCTGCCAGTGGCTGCGCGTGCTGGCCGGCGAGATCAGCCGGCTGGGGGACCACCTCACCCGCTGCGGTGCCGCGTGTCTCGAGCTCCAGGCGATGACGCCGTTTCTGTACGGCATCGAGGCGCGTGAGCTCACCTGGGACCACCTCGAGATGCTGTGCGGCGCGCGCGTCACCAGCAACTACATCCGGATCGGCGGCGTGAAGCACGGCATGCCACCGGATTTCCCCACGAGCTGCCGTGCCTTCATCGCGAAGACGCGCGAGCTGCTGCGCGACTTCGACGACGTCGTGACCAGCAATCGCATCTTCGTCGATCGGCTCCAGGGCACCGGTGTGATCGATCGCGCGACCTGCATCAAGTATGGGGTCACGGGCCCGATCCTGCGCTCGACCGGCGAGCCGCTGGACCTGCGCAAGCAAGAGCCCTACCTCGTCTACGACCAGATCGATTTCGATGTGCCGGTCGGCACAATGGGCGACAACTACGATCGCTACCTGGTATGCGTCGAGGAGATGCACCAGACGCTGCGGATCGTCGAGCAGTGCCTCGCGAAGCTAGAAGAGCTCGGCCCCGGCCCGGTGAACGTCTCCGATCCACGCGTGCGCTGGCCTGCGAAGGGCCGCGTGTTCAACCACATGGAGGAGTTGATCCAGCAGTTCAAGTCGGTGACGGAAGGGCCGCGCGTGCCGGCCGGAGAGGGCTACACGGCCATCGAGTCGGCGAACGGGGAGCTCGGCTTCTACCTGGTCTCCGACGGCGGCGCCGTGCCGGTGAAGGTGCGCTGCCGGCCGCCCAGCTTCATCAACCTGGCACCGATGTCCGAGATGCTGAAGGGCGCGATGCTCGCCGATCTGATTCCGACCTTCGACTTCATCAACATGATCGGCGGAGAGTGCGACCGGTGAGCGCGAGCCGCGATCGGGTCTGGCAGCTGCTCGGCGCGCCCACCGATCAGATGGGAAGCGTGAACGATCCCCGCACGTTCGAAGACTTCGGTCACAAGTGGAACGAGAAGTGGGTGTACGTCGGCGAGGACGGGTCGCTCGAGAGGGTCGTGCTGTGGCTGCGCTACGACCTGGTCGGTGGGTTCGAAGCGAACGGAACCCCGATCGCACTTCCAGAAGACTGAGGGAGTGAGCGCCGGGCAGACCGGACCGCCGCCGCTTCGACCTTTCGGGCTCGTGCTCCACCACGATGGATCGTGGACGCACCAGGGCCACCCGGTCACGCACGCCAAGCTGCGCCGACATTTCGACCGCAGCGTGAAGTACCTGCCCGCCGAGGCCAAGTACGTCGTCACGCTGCGCCATTTCCGCGGCGAGATCGCGGTGGAGGAAGCCGGATTCTTCGTGCGCGCGTTCGAGCCGGGCGCGGCGCGCCTCGCGCTGTCGGACCGCAGCGCGGAGACGCTCGATCCGGCGACCCTCACCGCGTCGCCGATCGACGGAGCGCTCTTGTGCCGGATCAAGCGCGATCTCGCGCCCGGTGGTCTGCTGGCGCGCTTCGAGCATGCTGCCCAGGCCGAGTTGCTCCACGCCGTGGACGACGGACCGCAGGGGATGAGGCTGCGGATCGGCGGCGCCTGGTGTGCGCTGCCCGACCTCTGAATTCGGTCTGACTCAGCAGAGCTGGCTCCACCACTTCATGGCGCCCGACGCTATCCGACGGAGATCCATAGCGCCGTCCGCGCGCGCGAATTGACGCGGCGCCGGCAGCGCGATACTCCACCGGATCCGAGTCCTCGGGCTCCGGCGGCGTAGCCAAGTGGTAAGGCATGGGTCTGCAAAACCCTGATCCCCGGTTCGAGTCCGGGCGCCGCCTCCATCCGTTCTTCTCGTGGATGACGATCGCGCGCCAGCTCAGCCGCGGGCGACCTGACCGGCAGACGCGACGGCCGTGCCGACGGGTGGAGCGCTCGGGTCGAGGCGCCGGCCCTGGGGGTCGAAGATCGCGAACTTCGCGAGACCCTTGCGCTGTGCGAACGCCTGCAGCGACGTCCAGACGACACCGAGGCCGTAGCGCACCGAGCGCGAGAAGTTGATCGAAGACGCTGCTTCGAAATAGGCCGCCGGGCAGCTCACCTCGCCGATCTCGAAGCCCGCGAGCAGGATCTGCGCCAGCATCTGGTTGTCGAAGACGAAGTCGTCGGAGTTCTCGAGCAGCGGCAGGGCCTCGAGCACCTCGCGCGTGAACGCGCGGTAGCCCGTGTGGTACTCGGAGAGCTTCGCCGCGCACAGCCAGTTCTGGACGGCGGTGAGCGCGCGATTGGCGACGTACTTGTAGCGCGGCATGCCGCCCGCGATGGCGCGTCCTCCCAGCACGCGCGAGCCGAGCACGACGTCGAAGGGCCCGTCGGTGACCAGCCCGATCATCGCGGGCAAGAGCTTCGGCGTGTACTGGTAGTCGGGGTGCAGCATCACCACGACGTCGGCACCGAGGCGGAGGGCCTCGGCGTAGCAGGTCTTCTGGTTGCCTCCATACCCGCGGTTGCGCTCGTGCACCAGCGTGTGGAGCCCGAGCCGCTTCGCGACCTCGACCGTGTCATCGTGGCTCGCGTCGTCGGTGACCACCACCACGTCCACGAGATCCATCGGGACCTCGCGAACCGTCTGCTCGATCGTCCGTCCGGCGTTGTAGGCCGGCATCACGACGACGATCCTGTTGCCGTGGAACACGGGGGCTCCTGAATTTGCGCCGCTTGGAGTATAGACTGGGCTGCAAGCGCCCAGAAGGCATGCGGCGCGAGGCGAAGCCGAGCGAAGATCGGACGAACTGGGCCCGGGTGGCGGAATGGGTAGACGCGGGCGACTTAAAATCGCCTGGCCAGAGAGCCGTGCAGGTTCGAGTCCTGCCCCGGGCACCGGAGCGCGCTATGCGCTCTGAGTGGTCGTTTCGACCGCCGTGCGGACGCCGTCGCTCTCGAGGAGCGCCTCGAGAGCATCGCGCCCGAGCAGCGTCGTGCGCTGGTAGCCGAGATCGGGGCGATCGAGCTCTACGCGGAAGATCTCGCGCGGCGCGGCGAACACGCGGCGGATCCGCAGTGTCGACCGCTCGCCGCCACCGCGGATCTCCTCGCACAGCGAGTCGACGATGCGCTGGGTCCGGTGCTCGGCGGTGGCGACCCGGCGGAGCGCGTTCTCGATCGGATCCGCGATCGAGCCGCCGACCGCACACAGCGGGGGCGTCGCTTCGGGCGCTCGCTGATATCGGATCTTGTACGTGCCGTAGGGCTTCATCGGGACGCACGAGCGTAAGTCGCGCGTCCAGCCAGTTCAAGCGACCGAGCCTGAGCGACCGGAGCCAGCTCAGTGACCGATCGGGTCTAGTGCACCGCGCTTCACGAACTCCTCGAGCACCGTGAGCTGCTCCGCGGGGCCGCCGAGGAACTCGATGCCCACGCCACAGCCCAGCCCGTTCGAAGCGGGTCGCAGCGTGTGTTGCGTCCAGGCGACTCGTCCGATCGCCTCGACCTGGCTGCCATCGGGGAGGGACAGCTCCACGAGGACACGGCGTCCGGGATGGAGGAGCTCAGTGGTCTGGATGAAAGCACCGCCGCGCGAGAGATTGGCGCAGCGTTCGTGCGAGGCGCGGAAATAGGTGCGCCCGGTGAGCGGATCGAGGTCGGGCTCGATCGTAGAGATTCGAACGGGAATGTCGGCTAGCACCCGCTCGTGTCGGCGCTGATACTCGCTGGGAACCTCGGACATGGACGCCCTCCCACTTCTCCATCGCTCCATCGGCAGCAACGCGCGCGCAACTTGAGCGCAAGAGTTGCCTCCGCGGCCGCGACTCTCAAGCGGGCGCCGCGATTCGCCGACGCAGGAGCGGGGGCGATGGTCGCCGGGGAGGGATCGATGCGAGAGCGTTCGCGGCCGGTCGAGCTGTCGGCCGAGCTCTCGAAGCGTCTCGGGCTGGGAGAGCAGGTGACGTCGGTGCGCCTGCTGGCGGGCGGACAGCGCACGCTGCTGTTCGAGCGGCTCAATCAAGATGGGGTGGCGGTGCCCTGGGACCGCGATCTCGTCCTGTGCGCCGACGTGCGCGCTTTCTCGCTGGCAGACGTGATGCAGATGATCCACGCCTCGGGGAAGTCGGGCTTCCTGCACTTCGAGCACGCCGACTGCGCGAAGAGCGTGTACCTGCACGCGGGTGAGGTGGTGTTCGCGAGTTCGAACCAGCGCATCGACCGGCTCGGCGACTCGTTGGTGCGGTCCGGGGTGGTCACTGCGGAAGATCACGCACCGGCATCGGCTGCGTACCGTCCGCCGGGGCAGTTCGGGCGATTCCTCGTCGAGCGCGGCGTGCTCTCGACGCGCGAGCTCTGGGAGGGCGTCAAGAATCAGGTGGAGGACATCGTTCGCTCGCTGTTTGCGTTCGGCTCCGGTCAGGTGTTTTTCTGGGAAGGGGAGGTGCGGCCCGATAATGTCGTGCGTCTTGCGCTCCCGACCGGCCGCTTGATCGAAGAGGGTCTCTTGCATCGCGACGAGCTGCTGGTATTCCTGGCCCAGCTCGAGGACAGCCGGGTGCGACTCGAGGCGGTCGCGGGAGCGCTGCCCTACCTCAACGGGACTGCCGCGGCGATCGTCGGGGCGCTGGGCCACGTCGACAGCTTCTCGGCCGCCTGCCAGAGCGTGGGGATCGATCCGCTCTCCGGAGCTCGGACCGTGCAGCTGTTGGATCAGATGGGAGCGGTGCGCGTCGTTCGGGGCGATGCGGGAAACAACGCGCGGGGCGCTGACGATTCCCTGCGGGCCTGTGTGCGCGCACACGTGTTGCTGCTGGCCGAGCTGACCGCGCCGGTCGTCGCGATGGAGGGAGCCGAGCCGGTTCGGCTCCGGCTGATCGAGGTGGCTCGCGAGGCCGCCGAGCGACACCCGCAGCTGTTGGCGGCCCTCGAATTCGGGCCGGGGGGTGTGCTCGATCCGGAGGTGCTGATCGAGCGGGCGCTGTGCTTTCCAGGCGATCGCGAGCGCGAGGTGAAGACCGCTCTGGGGGAGCTCGTGTCCTACACGGAGTTCGAGCTGTTGAACCACCCCAAAGTAAGGAACGCCGAGGAGTTCCTCGACGCGCTGCAGTCGCTGCGCGCCGATCTCTAGCGGCCGAGCCTCGTACACTCGGCGTGGGCTGTATGCTGCCCGTCTCATAGGAGGCAGCGACGGGCGTGGGCGGGGAGCAGCGCCGATCAGATGGAAGACCGGATCGCGGCGGCCGCCGCGCCACGGGTAAGCGTCCGAAGGGCGCGCGCAGCGACGCGAAGCCGCGCGAAGACCGGACGGGCGAACGCCTCACCGGTATCCACCCGATTCGGGAGGCACTCGGGGCGGGGCGCCGCGAGCTTCGCCGACTCGACGTGCGTGCCGGGGCGAGCCATCCCGCTGTGGGCGAACTGGCCGCCCGAGCCCGCAGCCTCGGAGTCCCGGTGCGTGAGATTTCCGACGCCGACCCGGAGCGGCTCGCGCCTCCGGGTGTCTCCCTCGAGGTCGGGATGCTGCCCGAGATCGGCCTCGAAGAGCTGATTCTGGCGAGCTCCGCTCGATCCGGCCCTCGCACCCTCGTCGCTCTCGACGGTGTGGAGGACCCTCAGAACCTCGGTGCGATTGCCCGAGTCGCCGAGGCCGCCGGGGTCCAGGGTCTGATCCTTACTCATCGTCATGCACCGCCGCTGAGCGCTGCGGTCTCTCGAGCGAGCGCCGGCGCGATCGAATGGCTGCCGGTGGCACGCGTGCCGAATCTCGCCCGTGCGCTCGAGACACTGCAGGGGGAGGGGTACTGGGTGCTCGGCGCCGACGCACAGGCGAAGGACTCGCTGTACCAGCTGCCCGATCGGTTGACCCGAGCGGACCGCGTCGTGGTACTGGGCGCCGAGGGACGCGGCCTGCGACCGGGCGTCGAGAAGCGGATCGATCAGATGCTCCGAGTTCCCCTTGGGGGGCGAGTTGCGTCGCTCAATGTCTCGACCGCTGCGGCCGTGGTGCTCTTCGAGCTCCAGCGGCGCGGCGGGGGTTCTGGTTAACTGAGCCGCCACGCGGAGCTTCCGGTCCACCTTCCGATTGCGGGGGCGTTGCCCCGCTGGGGTGTGCCACGTATAGTCACGGATCGGTCGTCTCCGCGCTGGCGTAGCTCAACGGGTAGAGCAGCTGATTTGTAATCAGCAGGTTACGGGTTCGAGTCCCATCGCCAGCTCCAGATCGGGGCGGGCGCCGAGCTGGGTGGTGGGGGGCACCGGATTGTGTCAGAGCCCAGCGGTCGGGCGATCGCTTCGAGTCACACCCCGGAACCACAACCGGGTACGAATAACAACAACGAGCGTGCGCGCCGCGGTCGATGATGCGGCTCGGACTTCGAAACGGGAAGGCCGGGGCGGTCGAGTCCCGAACCGGTTCCTTCGCGATTGATGGCATCGGTAAACGTGAGGGCGAGAAGGCGTCACTCTTTTCAACTTTCTCTTCACCTTGTTGGGAGGGGTCGGTCTGATTCAGCTGGAGAGGTACCGAAGCGGTCAAACGGGGCAGACTGTAAATCTGTTGGCTTAGCCTTCGGAGGTTCGAATCCTCCCCTCTCCACCACCTTGTGCGCCCCGTCCATCGGGACATGAATGATTCGGGTGCGGGAATAGCTCAGCTGGCTAGAGCACGAGCCTTCCAAGCTCGGGGTCGCGGGTTCGAATCCCGTTTCCCGCTCCAGGCTAGACAGGCGCAGGGGCTTTCGGTTGCCCATGTAGCTCAGTTGGTTAGAGCGCGTCCTTGGTAAGGACGAGGTAGGCGGTTCGACTCCGCCCATGGGCTCCACAAAGAACGGCGAACCTCAGACGGTTTGAGAGGAAAGACGAGCAGACATGTCCAAGGAGAAGTTCAATCGCACGAAGCCTCACGTGAACGTGGGGACGATTGGCCACGTGGATCACGGGAAGACGACGTTGACGGCGGCGATCACGGCGCGTCAGGCGACGAAGGGATTGGCGCAGAAGCTCGCGTTCGACCAGATCGACAAGGCGCCCGAGGAGCGGGAGCGCGGGATCACGATCGCGACGGCGCACGTGGAGTACGAGACGAAGCCGCGTCACTACGCGCACGTGGACTGCCCGGGTCACGCGGACTACGTGAAGAACATGATCACGGG
>CAZPNB010000228.1:0-4332 GCA_964587305.1 uncultured Spirochaetales bacterium
CCTCGACGGGCTGAAGCACTCCGGTCTCGTTGTTGGCCCAGATCACGCTGACCAGCGCGGTGTCGTCGCGCAGCGCGCCGGCCACGGCCGCCGCGTCGACCCGGCCGCTGCGGCCCACCGGCACCCGCGTGACCGGGTGGCCGCGCGCCGCGAGATCGTCGAGCGCGGCGTCGACCGACGGGTGCTCCACCACCGTCGCGACCACGTGGCGGCGTCCGTCGGGCCGCGCGGCCGCCACCGCCGCCAGCGCGGTGTTGTTCGCCTCGGTTGCGCCGGCCGTGAACACCACCTCCGAGGGCGAGACCTCGAGCAGCGCGGCGACCCGCTCGCGGGCGGTGTCGAGCTCGGCCCGGGCGCGGGCGCCCTCGGCGTGCACGCTCGACGGATTGCCCGGCACGTCGCGCAGCACGCGGATCATCGCAGCGGCCACTTCCTCGCGGACCGGCGTCGTGGCGTTGTGATCGAGGTAGATACGCATGCTCGTTTGTCCGATCTCCGCTCGGCTTCGCCTCGCTGCGCGCGGCAAGGCCGCTTGCGGTCGACCCTACCCGCGGTTCGCAGGGGGGTCAATCGCGCCCGCCGGGCCCGGCACGGCCAGCAGATCGGCGAGCGTGCGATCGGCAGCGGCGTTCTGCGCGGCGTGGTCGAGCTCACCGAGCAGGGCGGAGACGAGGTCGCCCGGCGCGTCGTCACCCAGTTCGGGCTGGCGGCGCCCGCGCAGCGCATCGAGCACGTCGGTGACCGCGATCGCCTCGGCGGGACGTCCGAGCTGGAACGCCTCCTCGTGGTGGGCCTCGGCCCGGGTGGACAGGATGCCGGACTCCAAGAGCTGCGCGGCGACAGCGCGCACGGTGCGCACCGGCACCCGCTGCTCGTCGGCGAGCTCCGACGCGTTCGGCGCCGGCCCGCCGGCGCAGAAGCGCCGCGCCACCTCGAGCGCGATCCGCAGGCCGATCGCCTCGCGTTCCGCCGGTCCGGCGGGATCTCCGCGCACCTCCTGGCGGTAGAGCGCGAAGTTCTGGTGCGCGAACGCGATCTCGGCGCCGAGCAGCACGATCCCCCAGAACAGGTAGATCCACGCGAACAACAGCGGCAGCAGCGCAAAGCTGCCGAAGAACGCGTCCGCGCGAGCCACGCCAACGCTGAAATCGACATAGAGCGACTGCGCGCACGCGACCATCACGCCGGCGAACGCGCCGCCGATCGCCGCCGACAGCACGCGCACGTGCGTGTTCGGCAGGAACCAGTACAGGAACGCGAACGCGGCCGCGAGCATCGCCATCGGCACCAGCGCACCGCCGAAGTCGTCGACGAGCTGCAGCGCGGGCAGCGCGTGCAGGCGCGACATCGCCCACTGGCTCTGCAGCGTCGCCGCGAGCGACAACGCCACGCCGCCAAGCAGCGGCGCTACCGCGATCACCGCAAGATAGTCGGCGAAGCGGCGCGCCCAGGCGCGCCCGCTCGCGACGCCCCAGATGTCGTTCAGCGTGCTCTCGACGTTGCTGATCGCGAGCACGGTGGTCACGAACAAGACGCCGCCGCCGAGCTTCCCGAACCCGGTGAGGTTCACCTTCTCGATCAGCGTGCGGATCGGGACGTCGGCACCGGGGGCGCCGGCCGCGACCGTGCCGACCACCCAGTCGACGAAGCTCTCGCTGCCCACCCCGACCGCGCTCGCGATCGCGACCACCACCGCGAGCAGCGGCACCACCGAGAGCACCGTGAAGTAGGTGAGTGCGCTGGCGCGCAGCAGCAGGCGGTCGCGCACGAAACCCTCGACCAGCATGATCGAGAACTGGAGCAACCGGATCGCGGACAGGCGAGAGCGGCGCTCGGGCTCGATCTCCCACAGCTTGTGGGACAGGAAGTCGCGGATCCGCGCCGGCCACTCCAGGACGGTCACGGAGCTTCCTCCCGGCTCTCGAACGAAAGCCACGCCGCCGCGCTGCGCAGCGTCACGGGCCCGATCCCACGCACCCGGCCGAGATCACGGAGCGAGCGGTAGGCCCCGTCCGCGCGCCCGGCGACGATCGCCGCCGCGCGCGCCGGCCCGACGCCCGGCAGTGCCTCCAGGGTGGCGGAGTCCGCGAGGTTGGGATCGATCCCCTCCCCGAACAACACCCGCGCCGGGCCGCGCACGGCCGGACCACCGGGCTCGAGCCCGCAGCGAACCCGACGCGTGTGCCCCAAGAGGGCCAGGGCTTCGCTCGGGTAGAGGCAGGGCATCAGCCGATCGCCCCGCGGGTCGGGCAGCGCGCGACCCGCTTCGAGCGCGAACAGGCCCAGCGCCGCGAGCCAGGCCGCCCCGACCTCGCTTCTCCCCGGCTGCCTCAGCGCTCGGCCACCGGCGCTGCCGCGCCGGCCTCCACGAACGCGGCGTGCAGTGCGCGCACCGCACGCTCGGTGTACTTCTCCTCGATCACGACGGACACCTTGATCTCGCTGGTCGAGATCAGCTGGATGTTGATGCCTTCGTCCGCGAGCACCTGGAACATGCGCGTTGCCACGCCCGCGTGGTCCTTCATGCCCAGGCCGACGATCGACACCTTCGCGATCTCCGGGTCGCCGTCGACGGCCTGCGCGCCGAGCTCACGACACGTGTTGCGCGTGACCTCGAGCGAACGCGCGTAGGCGTCGCGCGGCACGGTGAAAGTGAGGTCGGTCGCGCCGTCTTGCGAGAGGTTCTGGATGATCATATCGACGACGACGCCGTCGCGCGCCAGCGGCGAGAACACGCGCGCGGCGACGCCGGGCGTGTCCTTGACCCCGCGCACGCGGATCTTCGCCTCGTTTCGGTTGTAGGTCACCCCGGACACGACCAGCTGCTCCATCACCTGCTCCTCCGGAACCACCCAGGTTCCGGTCGAATCATTGAACGACGAACGCACGTGCAGCCTCACTCCAAAACGCATCGCGGTGCGCACCGAGCGGGTCTGCAACACCTTCGCACCGAGGCTCGCCATCTCGAGCATCTCCTCGTACGAGATGCGCTCGAGTTTGCGCGCGGCCGGGACGATCCGCGGATCCGACGTGTACACGCCGTCGACGTCGGTGTAGATCTCGCACACGTCGGCGCCGAGCGCCGCCGCGACCGCCACCGCCGAGGTGTCGGAGCCGCCGCGGCCGAGCGTGGTGATATTGCCGTTCAGGTCGATGCCCTGGAAGCCGGCGAGCACCGCCACTTGATCGCGTTCGAGCGTGTCGCGCAGCGCGCCGGTGTCGATGCTCTCGATCCGCGCGCGTGTGTGCGCGGTGTCGGTGCGCATCCCCATTTGCGCGCCGGTGAACGAGCGCGCCGGCTGGCCCAGGCGCTGGATCGCCATCGCGAGCAGCGCAATCGTCACCTGCTCGCCGGTCGAGACGATCACGTCGTATTCGCGCGGGTCGGGATCGTCGCCGCCGAGCTCGCGCGCGAGCGCCACCAGCCGGTCGGTCTGACCGCTCATCGCCGACACGACCACCGCCACCCGGTGGCCGGCCTTCACGGTCGCGACGACGCGGCGCGCGACGTTCCGGATCCGATCCGGGTCGCCCACGCTCGTGCCGCCGTACTTCTGGACTACCAGAGCCACGCCGTGACTCCTGCTCGTGCCGGAACCGCTGGGGTGTGGAGAGGATGCGTCGCTCGCGCGGCGAAGCCCGGGTAGGGTCGCCCAGGATCGACCGGGCGGCTAGCGCGCCGGCGCGGCGCCCCGTCCGACCGTCGACCTCCCTGCGCCGCCGCCTGCGGCTCGGCACGGCGGGCTGCCCGATGATTCCGCGGGTCCCCTGTCGTACGGTCGGGGCAGAGCCGAGTTGCAGCGCATCGAAACCACCGACGAGCAGGATCGGCGAGCGCAGCGCGTTCGCGCGGCGGCGTCGGCGCCGGGTCGCCTCGCACTCACGGCTCTGGCGGCAATCCTTCTTGCAGCGTGGGTCCGCCACGAATCGATGGTTGCGGTCGCGACCTTCGCTCTGGTTCCCTGGCTGCTCGCGCTGGCGCGCGCGCGGACGGGCGAAGCGATCGCATCGGGGGCGTTTCTCGGCACCCTCTACGGGGTGTTGATCGCGCCCTGGGTTCCGAACGCACTCCAGGCGTTGGGCTCGTCACCGGCGACTTCCCTCGCGGGTTTCCTCGCGGTGGGTGCCTGGGTCGGGCCGCCGGAGTTCGTGGCCTTGGCGCTGCTGGCGCGGTTCACCGCGAGGCGTTCGACCGGAGCGCGCGTTCTGGCACTCGGCGCGGGGGTGGTCGCGATCGAGTGGCTGCTCTCGAGCGCGTGGTGGGGCGTGCCGTGGACGCTGCTCGGGTACTCGCAGCAGGGAGCCCTCGGCGTGGCGCAGCTCGCCGTCGTC
>CAZPNB010000229.1:0-3337 GCA_964587305.1 uncultured Spirochaetales bacterium
TCCCCAAGTGAATGGAATCCTGGCCCCGGATTTCCCCTACATCTTCTGCGCGAGCTGCTCGTCGAGAATATCCTTCACGGTGATCAGCCTGATGATGCGCCCCCCGGACTTCTTGCGGAAGGCCTCGCATTCTGCTTTGGCATCTTCCGTGTAGTCGAAGGAAACGAAGAATCCGCGCTGGCGGTCCTCGCGATGCATCACGGCCTCGAACGCGTCAATGTCGGGGCGGCCCGCCTTGTCCTTTTGCTTGACCTGAATCGGGTACCAGTCCCCCGCGAACATGCTGTTCTGGTCGCTCGGCTTCGTGCCGACGGGGAAAATCCTGCCGTCAATCCCCATGTCTCCGACCTGCACGGCGTTGGGCACGCCGCCGAGCGCAATGACGGCCCAGTTCTCGAATTCGAATGCGGGAATCGCGCGGAGCTTTTCGACCGTCCAGGGGAGATCGCGGACCACGAAGCCCTTCCCCTGACGCCAGAGAGTCTCGTCCTCGCGGATATGGCACACATCGCGGAGCCGCTTCGCCATCACGCGGCAGGCCGTGGGGGAGATGTCGATGCCGATCCACTGTCGCCCGAGATTCTGCGCGGCGACAAGCGCCGTGCCGCACCCGCAGAAGGCATCGAGGACAATGTCGTTGGGATTGCTGCTCACGGAGACGATCCGATTGAGCAGCGCGAGCGGCTTCTGCGTCGGATAGCCGAGTTTCTCTGTCGCCTGAGAGTTGATCGGATCGATGTCGTCCCACAACGCCTGTAGCGACAGTCCCTTGTTCTCATCCAGGTACCGCTTCCGCCGTATCCCGCCCTTCTTTGTGAAATGCAATCGCCCCTCAGCGTCGAGCCTTGCCATCGTTTCCGGTGGGCAGCGCCAGAATGACGTGACACCCTTGTACTCATATGTGTACCCGCCGCCCGAAAGCCCTTTTGCCGTGAGGTTGTCATCCATCCAGCGTCGACCATCCGGATCAAGGTTCCTGAAGCGCGCTTTGTAATCCTCATCGTGTTCGAGGAATACAGGATTCCAAGTGTGGGCTTTTCCGCCCGTGTAAAAGAAGATGTTGTCTACGTTATTGCCGTACTTGTTTGGATCGCTGTGCGCCGTGGTCCGCTTCCAGACAATCTCGTTCTTGAAGTTGTTTTCGCCGAATATCTGATCGAGCATGACCTTCACGTAGTGGCTGGCGTGCCAGTCGCAGTGATAGTAGAAGCTGCCGGTCTTCTTGAGCACGCGGGCCAGCTCGACGCAGCGCGGGCGCATGTAATCGATGTAAGCCTGCGTGCTCGCGTGCCGGTCCTCGAACGCCCGCTTCTCCTTCGTCTCGCCCCAGAAGACCTCGTAGTTCCGGTTCGAGTTGAACGGCGGATCAATGTAGATGAGGTCAACGCAGTTCTCCGGGAGCTTCGCCAACTGCTCCAGGTTATCGCCGCAATAAATGACGCGGGTATCAATCAACGCCGACGGGCGCCCCGTTGCAGATGTGTTAGGGCTCGAGGACTTCTTCTTCATGCACCGGGTATTTCCGGACGGGGGTCAGCGGGCAGTTGGGCGCGCCCTTGTCCCGGGAGCGGAGGCGATATTCGCGGGTTTCGGCCGCGCCGGGGAGCTGCAGCGGGCGGTTGTCCACGCAGAGCGACTGGCAGCCCACCCCGGGCTGCGCCCACGGGTCGCCGACAACGAGCGGGAACAAGTATTAACCCCTTTCAATTGAATAACCTGCCCCCGAATTTCACCGAATTTCAAACGCGAGCTATTTGAGCACATCCCAGATCGTCACCACCACAGCGAGGAGCGCTATTGCTGTGGCAATTGCTGCTATGACTGCAGAGCATTTTGCGCTTGAGGCTGCATCCATAGTCGCCTTCACCAACTTCTCATTCTCTGTAGCGAGACTAAGCAAATGGCAGAGAAGGAGCTCGTGTTTCGGCTCGTGGACGAAAGCTCGCACGACCCCTTCACGGTCCTGATGTATCCCTCCGAACTGGCTCACGAACTCTTTGAAGCGCTGATCATCCAGATCATTAAGTGCCTTTCGCAGTTCGACGATGTTCATATGAGCGGACTCCTGACAAATTATGGGAATCAATCGGGAATTCGGGGGCAGGTTAGGAATATCTCGCACTGCCAGCGTTGGCTCTTTCCTCACGCCCCCGCTGTCACCTTGATCGCCGGCGTGAAGTTCCCGTTGGGGGTGCCTTTGTCCCAGTAGCGGACGCGGTATTCGCGGGTTTCGGCCGCGAGGGGGACCAGGAGCGGGCGATTGTCCGTGTAGGGCGACTCGCTGTCAACCCCGAGCGGCACCCACGCGCCGCCGTTGACGCGCGACTCAATGTAAACCCCTTCGTGGTGGTCCTTGCTGAAACTCAGTTCGACGACCTGGTTCGGCGAGCCGTCGAGCACCCGCGCCTTGACCGTCGGGGTCGCCGAGGCGTCTTTCTTCACCTCGTCGGAGCCGATGATCCCCAGATCGTCGCCGATCGCCGCGGTGTAAGCCGGGTGGACCTTGATCCGGGCGACCTGCGCGAACAGGCGCGCGAGGATGCCGGGGAAAACGAGCGTCGGCGGGGTGAACACGCTCCCGGCGGGGAGCGGGGTCAGCGGTTCGCCCGCGCCCGGCGAATCGAATAGATGTCTCTTGTATTCGGTCGCCTCCTTGAGGTCCCGCTTGACTGCGGGATGCCAGGTCTCCAGGAGGTAGATCGCGTAGCCTGCATCGAACAGGGTTTGGCCGACCTCCGCCGCCATGCCGAGCGCGGGGGCGTGGAACGGGAACTTCTGCTCGTAATTCTTGAGCCACTGAATCCGCTTGCCCTCGCTCCTCGGGAAATAACGCTGCTTGGCCATGGCTTTCGGTCCTTATCGTTGATTTTATTTAAGTTGATGGCGTTCCGCGCTTGTGAAAATCAGTTTTTCACACCTGCCGTAAAGTTCGGCAGCCATGCCGGAAAGTTAGGCAGCCATGCCGGAAAGTTCGGCAGCAATGCCTGAAAGTTCGGCAGCCATGCCGGAAAGTTCGGCAGCCCTGCCGGACCGTTGGGCACACCTGCCCATCCGGTTTACACATGTGCCGATCCGTCGCGCACGAGTGCCGATCCGTTTTACATGAGTGCCAGCGCTCCTGGCTTTTCCTGGCAGGTTGCCAATAGAGCGGCGGCGCGGGTTTTGGGCGGTCTCCGGCTTCATTTACGGAGCTTCCCGCTTTTCACCGGGTCATGCAAGAAACAAACGGGCGCATCTCACTTTTGTCACCAAATGGCGCAGGCCCATTCCGCACCCGGGCCATGGGGCATTGTGGAGTGCGGCGGCTTGCCGCCGCTTTGATGCCGCGAGCTTGCTC
>CAZPNB010000230.1:0-9358 GCA_964587305.1 uncultured Spirochaetales bacterium
CGCCGGGCCGACGTTCGGCGTAAAGCCCGCGTCCGGGTTGTCGATGTCGAAAAGCGTGAGGCTGCCGAGCTGCAGCACCGGAGCGTTTACGAAGTCGTTGATCGCCGAGATCACGTCGAGGATGTCGGCGATGGTTTCGATGAACGCCGGGTTGACGTTGCCGAAGATGGCCGCGAGGTCGAGCAACGTGACCGGCTCGTCGGCGATGTCGGAGAGGATCGGGATCTTGGTGGTGAGCGTGTCGATCACCGGCATGAAGGGCTCGATGAACTCACCCACTTTGTCGAGCAGCGGCCCGAGCAGCGCGTCGGCCATGGAGCCCGAATCGAGCGTCATGTTGTTCAGCGCGATCAGCTGCACGCCGTCCGTGACGCCGTCGCCCTCGAGGTCGTCGACCAGTGTGCTGGCGAGCGTCCAGTCGAGGACGAGGTCGGCGCCCACCGTGGGCAGACCGAGCACCGGCTTGCTGAGCATGTGCACCGAGAGCGCGTGCGGAGTGGGATCCTGGCCCGCGACCTTGGCGACGGCCTCGATGCTGCCGAGGTCGGCGAAGCCGAGCTTGTCGCCGCCGGTGTTGGCGTTCTGCATGTCGACGTCGAACTGCACGTCGATGCGGCTGTCGCTGCCCGGGTCGGTGACGTCCACGCGCAGGTAGCCCCACTCGCCGGTGTGCGAGCCGGTCTCCAGCGTGATAACGAGATCGACGTCGAGCTGCTCGGTGCCGGAGAGGTCGATGTAGGCGCTCTCGCCGAAATTCACGCCGAAGCCGAGGTCGAACGACCAGTCGAACATCACCTTTACCGGCACGTCTGCGTCGAAGCCGAGGTTGTCGATGCCCAGATCGAAGTCGTCGAGCCACACCACGTCCTGATGGCCGATCGTGAAGTTCCACTGCCGGCGGTAGTCGGCCGGCAGAACCCCGACGTCGCCGACGTTCTCGAACGCGACGATCGGGCTCTTCAGGTAGCCGCTGAGCGCGCCGCTCGGGCCGAACAGGCCGCCAAGCAGGCTCTGGACGATCGTGTCCGGGTTCGGATTGACGGCGTTCTCGATCCCGGCCTTGAGCGTCCCGACCAGCGCCTCGCGCACGTCTTCGAGGAACAGCACGTCGGCGAGCTGGTCGCCGACGAACGGCAGCCGCAGGCTCAGCACGTCGCTCGCGAGCGTGTCGCTCAGGCTCTCGAGGTAGATGTTGAGCGTGTCGATGGCGAGCGCCATGTTGTCGAACGGGTCGAACGGCAGCGCGCCGCTCACGATCTGGACGGCGATGGGCGCGAAGTTGGGCTTGGTCACCACGACAGTTTCGATCGGGCCGATGGCGGAGAAATCCCCGAGGTAGTCCTCGGGCCCCTCGCCGCCGAAAAACATCGGCAGGACGATGTCGATCTCGTTCTCGGCGATCGCCGCCGCCTCGAAGTCCTCGAACACCACGTCCGCAATGAGCTTGCGGGTCGGACCGCCGAAGTCCAGGCCCGGCAGGCTGAACGCCACGTCGATGCGCGCATCGCCGTCCTGGATGAAGACCGCGAGCGGCCCCAGCGAGGCGTTGAACACAAGCCCAGCCCCGTCCTCGCCGCCGGCGTATTCCTGACCCTCCCCGATCACGTGCAGCTCGGCCGCGATGCTGCTCGTATCGAGCAAGTACGCATTCGCGGGCGTATCGAGGTCGATGACCGCGTCGAACTCGATGTCGAGCGCGCCCGACACCTTGAGCACGCCGCCGCTCGTGAGATTCGGCAGCCCGCTGCCGACGTCGATGTCCAGGCCGAGCTTGGTGGTGATCATGTCGCGCAGCGAGAGCTTGAAGCCGAGCTCGTTGTTCGCCTTGTCGAAATCGAGCAGCACGAAATCGGCCGCGCCGCTCACCGACGGGTCGACATCGTCGGGCAGCCCGAAGGCGCCGCGCAGCGCCTGCGGGATGTCCTGCAAGGTCAGCGCCGGCAGGTCGAGCCCCGGGTCGAGCGCGTCCTCCGCCGCGTTGAACACGAAGTCGGCATTGTCGACCGAGCGCTCGAAGCCTTCGACGAGCTTCAGCAGGTCAGCAACGCTGCGGTTGATCGCCGGGAGCTTGGTGTTGAAGAGCGCGAAGCTGTCGTTAACGTCGACCAGCACCGCCTCCAGCTCGTGGAGCGCCTGCTTGAGATGCGAGTATTTCAGGTGCTCGAAAGCCGCGAGATCGCCGATGCCGCTGAGATCGAGGACCGCGGTGGCGGGAGCGAACCCGGTGAGGTCGACCGGCACGACGTAGGTCTTGCCGTCGAGCAGGCCGAAGCCGTCGCCGAAGCCGAGGTCGTCGAAGCCGTCCTGGATGGCGATGCCGAGGTCGAACTCGCCGAACAGGCTCTTCGTCGACACGGTGCCGTTGGCCTGCGCCGCTGCCGCCGCGGTGAAGATGGTTTCGTTGTCGGTGAAGCTGCCCTTGACGTTGGCCAGGAGGAGCGTGCCGCCCTCGACGCCGACCACGACGGCGGTGGCGTTGCTTCCAAAGCCCTTGAGAAGGTCTCCGGCCTTGAAAGTGCCGACGAAGACGTTGTCGTAGCTGAGCTGCTGCGCCTTGCTCACCACCGGGGCATTGAGCACCGGGTTGTGTGCCGCATCCTCCTTGTTGAAGAGCTCTTCCAGCGTGACGGTCGCGCCGCCCTTCAAAGACGCGGTCACGTTGGCGATCAGGCTGCCGTCGAACGTCGTGTCGACGCCGACGATGCCGAACAAGCCTTGGCCCGGGACGCCGGCGGCCGGGATCGTCTCCAGCGACAGGCCGTCGATGCGCATCACCGCATCGCGCACGAAGAACCGCTTGTCGAGGCGGGTCTCGCCGATGGCGCCGCCCTCGATCAGGTCGGCATTGCCTTCCTGCCCCGCGAGCGCCGAGCCGGTCTTGTTGTCCAGGAAGAATCCCAGGCTGAGGAGAGCCTTGGTGCCGCCGCTCGGCAAAAGCGCGGACGCTCCGTTCACCGAGTCGGCGCGGAACACGCCGCCGCCGCCGGTGTGATCCACGAGCCGCAGGCCGGTGCGCGCCGCGTTCAGCTCCGCGCTCACCGCCGGGCCAGCCTGCAGGTTGATCGCAGTGATGACGTCCTGGACGGTGGCGTTCGAAGGCAGGTCGTCGAGCACGATGTTGTGCTTGAATCCGGTCCGGTCGGTGATGACGAAGTCCCACTCGTTGGACTGCGCTCCGGTTTGCAGGCCGAGTTCGTCCTCGGCGAAGGAATTGGCGGTCACGATCTCGAACGGGACGTTGGCGTCGCGCGCGGAAAGCACCAGGCGCCGGCCGTCGTAATCGGCGTAGAGCTCGTCGGACAGATCGGGATCGGCGGCGGCGAGCGCGGTATTCACGTCCGCGGCCAGGTCCGCCAGGGTCCGGTTGCCGGTAATGATCCCGGTGTCGGGATCCACAAAGTACGTGGATGTCGCCGGTACGGTCACCGACACGGGCGTGCCGCCGTTGATGGAGACCGAGAAAACGGCGTTGCCCGTCAACTGCTGCACCGGCTCGAACGTCGGAGGAGGATTGTTCGGGTCCGGAATCGTCACCGGAATGTCGACGGTGCCGGTGATGGCATGCTGCTCCTTGATCTGCACGCCGTTGCCGCCGTTCAGCACCGAGAGCAGCGTGCCGCCGGTGATCACCGCGCCCGGGGGCTCAAGGTCGATGCCGAAGGTCATGGCGAGGCCGGTGCGGCCCTCGAGCGTCACCTTCGTGTCGCTGGGCGCCGGCGGCGCCGTTTCCACCGTCAGCTTGGCGAACGGCGAGAGGTCGACGTCGTACGCGAACGGCCGGGCGAGCGACGTCGCGGTATCGTTGTCGGCGATCAGGTCGACCTGGTAGGTGAGCTCGTTGGTGCCCGTGTCGTAGGTGGCGTTGATGCCACCTGCGCCCTCGAGCGGCACCAGGCTGCCGAGGATTTCATCCAGCTTGGCGGCGAACTCTTGCGCCGTCACGAAGTTCGGCGTCAGGTAGAACGCCGTGCCTTTCTGAACCTTCTTCAGCAGCTTGGGCTGATCGTCTCCGTCAAAGCCGCCCGCGCCGATGTCGTACAGGATCTTGTCGATCAATCCGTCGTCCATCGCGCTCGGATCGACGAAGAAGAAAAGGTCCGACAGCGCAGCGTCGACGAAGGGAATGTCGTAGTTCGCGAACACCCCTTGGTTGCCGAGCTGCTGCAGCGCCGAGCCGAGCCCAGCGAGGAAGCCCGCCATGTTCTCGGCGTTGAGCAGGTTGAAATTGAGGAGCTCCGCCATGTTGACGAGCCGCGCCTCTTCGCTGAGCGACGCGCTGGTCACCGCCGGCACCTGCGTATCCTGCGCCGGGACCCCGGTTTCCGGCGTCAGATTGAAGTGGATCGAGAAGCGGTTCAGTTCCGGGTCGTACTCCGCCACCTGCGGAGGAGTGCTGTCGAGCGGGCTGAAATTCGCGACGATCGCGACGTCGGCGGGGTTCCAGTCGTCGTTCGCGACGGTGAGCGGATTCTCCAGCCCGGGGCGCACCGTCACAGGGAAATCGATCTTGGCGTGCGAAGCCGCCTCGTCGACGTCGGGAGTGAAGTGCCCGCTGATCGGCGCAAGCTCGCCGAACGTCACCCCGGCATCGAACGTAAGAGTCTTTGTGATCTCGATCGACGTGCCGCCCGCTGCCGTCAGGCGCACCTGGCCGAGAACGTTCGACGCCGTCACCTGGCCGCCGAGGCCCGCGTCTGCGAGCGCCGCCTGGACGTCGTGCACGAGGTCATCGATGGTCTCGTTTTCCGAAGTGACCTCGAACGAGGCCACGTTGACGTTGTGCGCCTGGAGCACGATCTTGCCGCCGGACTCGAACGCGTCGATCGCAAGGCCGGCCGCGGCGAGCTGCGCATCGACATCCGCCGCGAGGTCGGCCGCGTTGTTGTTGGAGCCGTCGGGCGCCACCGTGATGTACTGGGTCGTGGTGCCGCCCCCCGCGGCGAGGACGTCCACCCTGAAGGTCGCGCGCGCGGTCAGATCGCCGCTGGAAATCGCGTCGTTCGCGGCGGTGAGCGTCGCCGTCACTTGCGCGTCGGACGCGAAGCCGATCTCGCTCGTCGCAGTGCCGGAGGCCTGGACGCGGATGGCGGTAATGTCGGGGTCGAGCCCTTCGAACTTGATCTTGCCAGCGTCGGTGGTCACGAGGACCAGGGGATACACCGGGCTGCCGATGAACTGATCGTCGATGTCCGCCGCGAGGTCAGCCGCATTCGCGTTGCCGTCGGTCTCGCTCGCGGTGAGCGTCACGCTTTTCGAATGCTGCGTACCGTCGCTCAGGGTCACGGTCACGGTAAAGTGGGCATCGCCCGTGACATCGAACAGCGTCGGCGCATTGACCGCGACCACCTGATCCTGGCTTTCGGTCAGGCCGGCCTCCTGGCTCGCGCCGAAGCCGAGCTCCTCCTGCGAGGCGTTCGGGAAGCGCACGGTGACGAGGCGCGGGAGCGCGCCGGCGACCGACAGCAGGAACACCTGGTCGCTCAGGTAATCGAAGCTGTTCGCCCCGTCGCCGTCCGGAGCGGCCTGGATGACCCCGGCGAGCCCGATCGCCTCGTTGCCGAAGCCGAGCGGCGTGTCCGAGGTCGACGGCAGCGCAAAGCTCACCTTGTTCGCGCCGTCGATGTCGACGCTGACGATGTCCTCGAGGTTGGCGTTCTGGAGCGCCTGCCGGATGTGCGTCTCGAGTGTCGCGAAGTCGGGCGCATCGCTGTCGGCGACGAACACGGGCGTAGTGATCCCGATGTTGCCGACGCGCAGGAAGAAGCCGACCGCATGGTCGAGATTCGCGCTCGGCACCGCGTTCGCCGCGGTGACCACGCCCGAGGCCTGCTCGACGCCGTGCTGGCCGTCGGTGAAGCCGAGCGCCTCAGGATCGTTAGGATCTACGAGCGCAGAGGCGATGTCGGCCTGCAGGTCGAACTTGCCGTTCACCACCTCGGCGCCGAGGAAGCCGACGTTCAGCCAGAAGTCGAGGTTGGTGTCCTTGGCCACAACGCTGACGAGCAGGGGATCGGCCTTGCGCACGAAGAAGTCGCCGGCGTTGATCTCGGTGCCAGGGTCCTGGCCGCCGGTGAACACGCCGAACTCGAAGCTGAACGACAGCTTCGCGTCGACCGGCACCTTCACGGGCTGCGGACTCAGGCTGGCACCGGTGAACGGGAAGAGCTTCAGCCCGTCGGCCTCGAGGCCGAGGTCGATCGGCATCGCGTTCGACACGGTGAGCTCGATCCCGACCGTGAAGGTGACCTCGGCGTCCGGATTCTCCGTGGTATCCGAGATCTTCAAGTCGACGGTCTTGAACTCGACCGTGTAGGGCCCGAGTTCGTCGAGAGTGCGGTCGATCGGGTTGAAGAAGCTCCCGTCCTTGAGGAAGTCGGCAAACTCGGTCGTCAGGTCGCCGGAGGTGATGTTGTCCAGGAAATTGCTCACCCGGTCGAAGAACCAGGCGGTGAGGAACTCGCCGGCGTCGACCACTTCGTCGTTGTTGGCGTCAAGGTCCTCGAGCACGAGTTCGTCGTCGTCCGAAGTATCGAAGAAGAGCTTGTTCACCGAACCGTCGCCGTTCGCGTCCACCGGCACGCTGAGCAGGTTGCCCACCGTCGGCGCCTCGGTGATGAGGATGTCGTCTTCGAGGTCTGTCGTGCCATTATCGTCGACCGAAACCTTGAGCAGCAGCGGCACGCGCTGCGCGAACGCCGCATCGCCGGTGAGAAAGCTGTCGATCTGCTGGCCGAGAAGCTGGACCCCGTCGGCCATCGCAGCCGCGGCTTCGGGCATGAAGTCCGCGCTGAGCAGCACCCGCGGTTCCAGCGATTCCAACGTGAAACGTGACGCGAGGGATGTCAGACGTGATGCGTGATGCGTGATGCGTGATGCGTTGGACCGCTGTCGAAAGCAGGCCTGCCGCCAGCGGCGGACGCTCGCACGGAAAGTCTCTTTCATGTAGAAGAGTTTTGCCAGACTCATCGCTCAACCCCAATCGTTAGGTTCGTTACTGTGAGTTCCGTGCAGTGCCGCGTTGCTGACTCATCGCCACTAACTGTGTCCGTCGCCATTCACAATGAAGAAATTTCCGCCATCTTGCTGTCCACACACTTCCTTGATCACCATCAACATTCAATTCGGCTTTCGCGCATGACAAAATTATTATGTCTTCACCGAGCCGTACCGGGGCGACTCTAGTCTTTCTGCCAGACTTACACCATACGCCGAACGGGGTACGTAGTTTAACCAGGGTCTTGAGGTCAGGATAAACAGACATGAGGGACTTTTAAAATATTAGGATTGCCTATCAATTCTGGTGGTAACTACTCAGGTCGATAGGCAGAAGGCTTGTGGTCTTCAGCCTGCTCTTGAAGGATTCATCTCTGCTTGAACCCAAGGTATTAGGAGCCTGTTCGACATTGACTGTTCTACTGCGGTGAAAGATCCAAGACCATCTGCGTCGTTCTCGGCCCGCTCCCAAGAACCGTGAAACGTGAGGCGTGAAACGTGGGTCAGCCTCGGGCCTTGCGCCGCTCATCTGGTCTCACCTCCTTCGCCTCGTCACGAAAGCAATGTCGGACAGGCTCCTAGAAACCGAGAAGGTGCTGAATGGTTTGGTTTGTACTTTGCGAGATCATTTATAGCCTTCAGCCTGAACACTTGAGTTGTTACTTCTGGTGAAGTATCACTGTGCAAGTTCATGATTTCCCACACATCTGACCAGCCTCATCCCTGCCTGACAAATGGTTGTATTTCTTGGCTTCCTAGCGTATCCCCCCCTCAAAAGCAGGGTTGCTGTTCTACGCTCGTTGGCGTATGGATATCGCGCACGGAGAATTCCTCATGCTATTGGCTGTTGCGCTTCTCGAATCCCACATCTTCACATCATATTTCTTCGTCTACGATTCGAACTCCTCTTCACATGCTTGCTCCTTTTCGATGGGCCAATCATGGGAGGGAGTGCACGGACATTCGCAGGGGAAGCAATACGCCGATGCCTGACTCAAGCGAGACGGGCGAGACGGGCGTGAAAAGCGCGACTGGCAGGGACAGGATTCACACGTCGCGCGCCCCCTCCCTCACCCTCCCCCATAGTATGGGGAAGGGATGGGTGGGGGACGACGAACCATCATGAATACTGCGGGCTAGGTCCATTTTTCTTTTGAGCTCTACATTATGGCGGAAACCGTTGTGCAGTCTCATCGTACGTTCCAGCAATTTGCAGCCAGTTTGCATGGGCATCGCGAGCCGTTGACGTTGGTGTCGCATCTTTTGTCCGGGCTGCAGACCTTGATCCCCACGGACTACAACTCGTGGAAAGAAATTACGTTACAGGGACGCCCCCAGGTCACAGGGGTGTTTTCGCCGCCTAACTCCACTGCGGCCTCCCTTCTGCCGGTGTTTCAACGCCATGTGGGAGAGCACCCCATCTGCAATTACTGGCGGCGTTCCGGCACGCACAACGGCGCCGTGTCCTGGTCTGATGTGACTCGCAGGTCGGAGTTCGAATCCCTGGCGTTGTACGAGGAGTTCTACCGTCCACTCAATATCCAGCATCAACTCATGGTGGCGCTGGAAGCTCGGCCGTCGCATCTGATCTATGTCGCATTGAATCGGAGCCGTGCTCCCTTCACTGAGCAGGAGCGACAACTCCTCACGGCGCTCCAACCACATGCCGCACAGGCCCTGCAGCAACTCCGTGAACTGCATCGACTGCGATCCACCCTCGCCTCGTTTGAAACGCTGGTCAACAACTTGAATCAAGGGGTCGTGTGCCTCTCAGCTCGCAATCGGATCGGCTGGGCGAACACACGCGCCCGCAACTTTTTGCAGTCGTACTGGCGCAGTGCACCCGACACGGCCTGTCTGCCGGACACGCTGCTCGCGTGGCTCCTTAAGAACCTGGAAGCAGCAGGAACCGGTGGGGCTGTCAGAGGACCTCTCATCATCCAGAGCCAGACCAGTCGCCTGGCTGTTCGGCTGCTGGCCGGAAAAAAGGAACGGTATCTGTTCTTCGAAGAGGTGGCCCTGCAGCCCGCGTTCGAGGAGTTCAAGCAGTTAGGGCTGACGAACCGCGAAGCCGAGGTGCTCGGATGGGTGGCTCAGGGCAAATCCAACGACGATACGGCGGCCATCCTCAAGATGTGCTCGCAGACCGTAAAAAAACACCTGGAACGGATTTATGCCGCGCTCGGCGTGACGAACCGGACAGAGGCTGCCCTGAAGGCGCACGACATGCTGCGCCGCAGCCGTGAAGGGTAAGGTGCACCGCCTCCTTCTCACCGTGCTTCTCGTCCTGGTGATGGCTCTGCGCACGGTCGACGTGTCCGCCGCATCGAGTCCCCAGAGCTTTTCGGTCGACATCCCAGCAGGT
>CAZPNB010000231.1:0-5505 GCA_964587305.1 uncultured Spirochaetales bacterium
TCTTCTCGCCGACGACGCGCGCGAGATAGGCGGTGCCGAAGCCGGGGTCTACCGAGCCCATCTTCGGGCCCACCTGGCCGAAGATCGCCGATTCGGCGGCGAGCGTCAGGTCGCAGAGCGTTGCGAGCACGTTGCCGCCGCCGATCGCATAGCCGCGCACCTTCGCGATCACCGGCTTCGGCGCATCGCGGATCGCGCTGTGCATCTCCCCCACCGCCATGCCCACCGCGCCGCGTCCGCCCGCGTACACGCCGTCGGTGTGGTCGGACTGATCGCCGCCGGTGCAGAACGCGCGCTCGCCGGCGCCGGTCAGCACGATCGCGCCGACGTCGCGGTTGTAGCCCGCCTCGCGGAACGCGCTGACGAGCTCGTCGCAGGTGCGCGCGCGGAACGCGTTCATCACCTGCGGCCGGTTGATCGTGATCGTGGCGACGTGGTCGGCCACCTCGTACCGGATGTCCTGAAACTCCATGGTTCCGCCCTCTATGGTTCAGCCGTGCATCGTGAGCCCGCCCGAGACGCTGATCGTCTGGCCGGTGATGAAAGCGGCCTCGTCGGACAACAGGAACGCGACGAGGCCCGGGTAGTCGCTCGGCCGCGCGAGGCGCCGCATCGGGATCGCGCGCTCGAGCGCCGCGGCCAGCTTTCCGCTCGGGTCGAAGCTCGCGAACAGCGGTGTGTCGGTGGGGCCCGGCGAGACGACGTTGACCGCGATCCCGTCGCGCGCGTGCTCACGCGCGATCGACTTCGAGAACGCGGCGATGCCGCCCTTGCACGCCGCGTACACCGACTCGCCCGACGAGCCGACGCGGCCGGCGTCGGACGTCAGGCTCACGATCCGGCCGGCACCGGCAGCGACCATCCGGCGCAGCACCGAGCGCGTGACGTGGAGCGGGCCGTACAGGTTCACGTCGATGATGCGGCGCCAGTCGGCGGGGCTCGAGTCGAGGAAGTTGGCGGCGAGGTCCCAGCCTGCCCCGTTCACCAGGCCGCCGATCGCGCCTGCATCGCGTTCGAACGCCGCGACGGCGCGCTCGACCGCCTCGCTGTCCGCGATGTCGGTGGCGTAGGCGTGCGCGCGGCCGCCGGCGGCGATGATCTCCGACACCGTCCGCGCCGCGCCGGCCTCGTCGAGGTCGACGGCGCCGACCACGGCGCGCTCCACTCCGAGCCGCAGCGCGATCGCCTTTGCGATGCCGCTCGCGGCGCCGGTCACGACCACGTTGCGGCCGGCGAGTCCGACCAGTCCGGGCACGCGCTACCTCCTGTCGTTCTCCGCGTCGCATTCTACTGATCGCGCGGGCTAAAGTGCGGCGCAATGCGCCGCGCCCGACTGATGATGTTTGCTCTGCTGGCGGCGGCGTGCGGCCGCCCCGGCCCGCTGGACTACTCGGGTCCGACGGCCGACTGGCCCGAGTACGCCGGCGACAAGGGCGGCCTCCACTACTCGCCGCTCACCCAGGTGACGCCCGCGAACGTGGCCCGGCTCGAGCTCGTCTGGAGCCATCGGAGCGGCGACTTCTTTCCCGGCAGCGTCGAGCGGGCGCCGACCGCCCTCCAGGTGACCCCGCTGGTCGCCAACGGCACGCTCTACTACTGCACGCCGTACATGCGCGTGTTCGCGCTCGACCCCGAGACGGGGGCCGAGCGCTGGCGCTTCGACCCGGAGCTGAAAGGCAAGGGCATTGGCGGTCCCTATCCACTGACGTGCCGCGGTGTCGCCTACTGGCAGCAGAGCGCGCCGCGCGGAGATATTTGCGAACGCCGGATCCTCTACGGCACCCGCGACTCGGAGCTGATCGCGCTCGACGCCGACACCGGCTTGCCGTGCGCCGGGTTCGGCGAAGGCGGTCGCGTCGCGCTGCGCGAGGGCATCGGGGACGCCGTGCCCGACTGGGAGTACTACCCGACTTCGCCGCCGCTGGTGATCGGCGATGTCGCGGTGCTCGGCGCGCTGGTCGCCGACCAGCTGAAGACCGACGCGCCGTCGGGTGTCGTGCGCGCGTTCGACGTCCACAGCGGGCGGCTCCTCTGGGCGTGGGATCCGGTGCCGCCCGGCTGGCAGCCCGATCCGCCCGACGGCGAGTTCTACCAGCGCGGCACGCCGAACGTGTGGTCGCTCTTGTCGGGTGATCCCGAGCGCGGGCTCGTCTTCGTGCCGACCGGCAATCCGTCGCCCGACAGCTTCGGCGGGCTGCGGCGCGGCATCGACCACTTCGGCAGCTCCACGGTCGCGCTCGACGCGGCGACCGGAAGGGTCGTGTGGCAGTTCCAGACCGTCCACCACGACGTCTGGGACTACGACGTCCCCGCGCAGCCGCAGCTCTACCGGCATCCGCAGGTCGGTGGCGGGCGCCCCGCCGTCGTCCAGCCGACCAAGCTCGGCCACGTCTTCTTGCTCGATCGCGAGACCGGCGCGCCGCTGTATCCGATCGAGGAGCGCCCGGTTCCGCAGGACGGCGCGCCCGGCGAGACGCTCTCGCCGACCCAGCCGTTCCCGACTCACCCACCGCCGCTGCATCCGACCGAGCTGACGCCCGAAAACATGTTCGGCTTCACGCCGTGGGACACCGCGTCGTGTCGCGAGCAGCTCGCGCGCTATCGCTGGGATGGCCCGTTTACGCCGCCCACGCTCGAGGGATCGATCCAGTACCCGCACACCAACGGAGGGAGCAACTGGGGCGGCGTCGCGCTCGACCCGGTGGGGGGGCTCTTGATCGCGAACCAGACCCACGTCGCGATGGTGGTGAAGCTGGTTCCGCGCGCCGAGTTCGACGCGATGCCCGCCGGCGCGGTCACCTATCCGGTCGAGGCCTACCCGATGCGCGGCACACCCTACGGCGTGATCCGCCACCCGTTCTTCTCGAGCTTCGGGGCACCCTGCAACCCGCCGCCGTGGGGCTCGCTCACCGCGGTGGACCTCGCTACCGGGAAGGTGCGCTGGCGCGTGCGCCTCGGCACCACCCGCGACATGGCGCCCTTTCCGCTGTGGGCGATCCCATTCTGGGGAAACCTGGGAGCGCCGAGCCTGGGCGGCGGCGGCCTGCTCACCGCGACCGGCGTGTACTTCGTCGGCGCCACCAGCGACAAATACTTCCGTGCGTTCGACTCCGACTCCGGCGACGAGATCTGGCGCGAGCGCATCCCGTATACGGGCAACGGCACCCCAATGAGCTATCGCCTGCGCCCCGACGCGCGCCAGTTCGTGGTGATCGCCGCCGGCGGCAACCCGCTGACGGGGCCCGGCGATGCGCTGCTCGCGTTCGCGCTGCGCGAGTAGCCAACGCCCGGAGCGCTTGGCGCCCGGCGCGAAGCGTGTTCAAATAGGGCCCGCCACCGCTCCGCCCACCCCAGGAGGCTCGATGACCCCGAACCGGAACTTCGGTGCCCGCTCCACTGCTTCAGAGGTGCTCGCCGGCCTCGATCTGTCAGGCGTCTCCGCGATCGTGACCGGCGCGTCCGGCGGACTCGGTGCCGAGAGCGCGCGCGCGCTCGCCGAGCGCGGCGCGCGCGTGACGCTGACCGCCCGCGATGTCGCGAAAGCCGAGGCGGCTGCCGAGCAGATCCGCAAATCCACCGGAAATCACCGCGTCGACGTGATCGCGCTCGAGCTGACGTCGCTCGCGAGCATCCGCGCGTTCGCGGCGGAGTTCGCCGCGCGTCACGACCGGCTGAACGTGTTGCTCTGCAACGCCGGCGTGATGGCGTGCCCGCTCGAGCGCACCGCGCAGGGTTGGGAGCTCCAGTTCGCGACCAACCACCTCGGCCACTTCCTGCTCGCCGGCCTGCTGACACCGCTGCTCGTCGCGAGCGCACCGTCGCGCGTGGTGTCGGTGAGCTCGCGCGGGCACCGCTTCTCGCCGGTCGTGTTCGACGACCTCCACTTCGAACGCCGGCCCTACGACAAGTGGGCCGCGTACGGGCAAGCGAAGACCGCGAACGTGCTGTTCGCGGTCGAGCTCGACCGGCGGCTCGCCGGTCGCGGCGTGCGCGCGAACGCGCTGCATCCCGGCGGGATCGTCACGGAGCTGGGCCGGCATCTGACAAAAGACGACATCGCGGAGCTGATGTCGCGCGCGCCGGGCGGCAAGATGGAGTGGAAGACGCCCGAGGCCGGCGCAGCGACCTCGGTGTGGGCCGCGACCGCACCGGAGCTCGAGGGCCAGGGCGGCCTCTATCTCGACGACTGTCAGATCGCGTCGGTGCGCACCTCGGCGGACGATCCGGGTGGCTACGAGGCCTACGCGCGCGACCCCGCCGCGGCGCGGCGGCTGTGGACGGTGTCGGAAGAGCTGGTCGGCGAGCGCTTCACGATCGGCGCCTGACGAGATTCGAACCCGCGCTGCGAAGCAGGAGGACCCATGCCGGGACGCGTCGACGACAAGGTAGCGATCGTGACCGGCGCGGCGTCGGGCATCGGCCGTGGCTGTGCGGAGGTGCTGGCGCGCGACGGCGCCCGCGTGGTGCTCTCCGACGTGAACGAGGCGCTCGGCCGCGAGGCCGCCAAGGCGATCGGCGGGGACGCCGTCTTCCTGCGACACGACGTCAGCGACGAGGCGAGCTGGGTGTCGGTGATCGGGGCGACGCTCGACCGCTTCGGACGCCTCGACGTGCTGGTGAACAACGCCGGCATCATCGTCGTGGCCGACGTCGAATCGACGACCGTCGAGCAGTGGCGCCGGATCATGGCGGTGAACGCCGAGGGCGTGTTCCTCGGCTGCAAGCACGCGATTCCGGCGATGCGGCGCGGCGGCGGCGGCTCGATCGTCAACATCTCGTCCACCGCCGGGCTCGTCGGCACGCCGCCGTTCGCCGCCTACAGCGCCAGCAAGGGCGCCGTGCGTCTGCTCACCAAGACGGTGGCCGCCCACTGCCGCGAGAAGGGCGACGCGATCCGCTGCAACTCGATCCACCCGGGTGGCATCGACACGCCACTGGTGCGCGCGATCAGCCGGCGACCGCAAGAGTCGGGGATCTCCAGCATCGAGGACCTCGCCGCGCCGGGTCGTGCGATCGGCTACGGACAACCCGAGGACATCGGCTACCTCGTGCTCTATCTGGCGTCGGACGAGTCGCGCTTCATGACCGGCGCCGAGCTCGCGATCGACGGCGGACTGACGGCGATTTGAGAGCCAGCGACTGGCGTGCCCGCGGCTATCTGCTCGGCGCTTCGCTCCTCGCGAGCCTGGCGTTCGCCGAAGTCGCGGTGCGTGTGCGCTACCCGGTGCTCAGCACCTACCGCGACTTCGAGCCCGGGATCTACGCCGAGGACGCGGAGCGCCACTGGGCGAATCTCCGCGGCTACCGGGGCATCTACCACTCGTTCTTCGAGGATCAGATCGTCTCGACCAATTCGCAGGGCTTCCGGGGTCCGGAGCCGCGTGCCGATGCGGCCGCGTCGAAGCACCGGGTGCTCACCCTCGGCGACTCGAACACGTTCGGACGGGGCGTCGGCGAGGAGGAGACCTATCCGGCCCAGCTCGAGGCCGAGCTCGGGAAGCGCGG